>JAHRWD010000030.1 GCA_019090315.1 Pseudomonadales bacterium | reverse complement strand
TCTATCGCAACATAGCTGGACATATCGAAGATATCGATCTTACCGATTTGTGATCCTTTGAGGCCTGCATCGCCGGTCAACGCACCCAGCAAGTCACCAGGCCTAATTTTGCTTTTTCTTCCGGAATCTAAC
Source organism: Pseudomonadales bacterium (assembly GCA_019090315.1). GTDB lineage: Bacteria > Pseudomonadota > Gammaproteobacteria > Pseudomonadales > JAHRWD01 > JAHRWD01. Next base: position 7,921 of record JAHRWD010000030.1, on the reverse strand, counting down.
TGAATGGTCACCATTGGTGGCCGCAGTTCAAAATCATCTACACGCTTCAGTGAGTCTGGGTATTCACAATGACACAATATATTCTGATGTTCTTCAATGGCGTTTACACGTCTGCGCTCTTCACTGGTAAAAAGGCTTAGTGCGAGGCCTTTTTCTCCGGCTCGCCCGGTACGGCCAATGCGATGGGTGTAGATATCCGGATCACGTGGCAGTTCGTAATTGACTACCGCTTGCAGGGATTTTATATCCAGTCCGCGTGCGGCCACATCGGTAGCCACCAGTACGGAACAACTGTTATTCGAAAAACGTACCAGTACCTGATCACGTTCGCGTTGTTCCAGGTCACCATGAATTGCCAGCGCCTGAATTCCGTGATCACGTAAAAGAATGGATACTTCGGCACACTGTTTTTTGGTATGGCAAAACACTACAGTCGATTCTGGCTGATAGTGTTCAAATAACCCGATCAATGTGTCATCACGTTCGTGTTTCTTGACTGAATAGAACACTTGGTCGATCACCCCAAGTTTGTGTTCTATTTCGACTTTTACATTCACCGGATCTCGAAGAATCGAGCTGGACATCTTTTTAATGTTGTCGGGATAGGTTGCAGAAAACAGCAGTGTTTGTCGCTTGCTTGGGGTTTGTTGAATGATTTCGAGTATCGGGTCATAAAACCCCATATCGAGCATTCTGTCGGCCTCATCCAGCACCAGTGTTTTTAGCCCATCGAGCACCAATGTGCCTTTGCGCAGATGATCCTGCAAACGCCCGGGCGTACCCACCACAATATGGGCACCATGTTCCAGTGAGCCAATTTGCGGCCCGAAGGGTTTGCCGCCACAGAGCAGCACCAGCTTGATATTGGGCGTGTTACGCGCCAGTCTGCGAATCTCTTTACCGACCTGATCCGCCAGTTCCCGCGTGGGGCACAAAATGAGTGCCTGTACACCGAAATACCGGGGATTGATCTGATTCAATAAACCGATGCCGAACGCCGCGGTTTTACCACTGCCAGTTTTTGCCTGGGCAATAATATCCCGCCCCTCCAGCACGTGTGGCAGCGCCTGGGATTGAATGGCTGTCATCTCTTTGTAGCCCAGCGATTCAAGGTTTTCTATCTGGGCTTTCGTTATAGGGAGGGAAGAAAAGGAGGAGTTGCTCATATTCAGGGTTCTGGACTTGGATTCGGGGATTAAAAATGGCGCATCATAACAGAGTTATTAAACCGTGAACTTGCTAATCAAGTTGCCACACTCATGCTCTTTTCTGAACGACAATATTCTAATATATATACCAATCAGTCCATGACTGCTGTAGCAATATTTTCAACCATGATTAACCAGAAAGTTAGACTCTGTTCACCACTTGATACAAAAATCAATCCGACGATTCAACGATCGGCTGACTTGCCGAATCAGGTACAGGCTCAACAAAAGTAGCTTTTACTCGTTTGGATCGAAGCATATAGGGAACCCAAATAACAACACTTACTGCTGCACTTATCAGCTCTTTGACCGTCTCGGGGTCGAACATAGGTTCGTCAGGTAGAACAAAGGTTACCATCCAGGCATCAAACGGCAGGATCAGAAAAGAGATGAGTATCATGAAAATATATACTTTGGGGAATAAACGATGCCTGGTAAAAAAAAGGTAGATCAGATAAAAACAAAGTAAAACCATGCCTCCATTAAATATAAGCTCACTCATTAGTAGTGGGCCCCACAATGGGTGATAGGCTTCGGTGCCTTGCGTGGTCAGTATTTCCCATGTGCCATCGCTAAACACCTCTGAAAATAGCGGATAGTAGGTGGAAACCAATCGTATTGGTGAATAAACCAGGCCAATTCCAACCAGGATTAACCAGCCCCGCAGGCCATTTAGATCTTTTTCTTCGCTCATCACAGGTTCCCTGTATTTCTTATTTAACCGAATAATTCGGCCGCATCCACATAAGGATAGTCGAACAGTTCGGCTACTGGCCTTTCGGTTACCTGTCCCTGGTAAATATTCAGGCCATCCCGTAGGCCATGATTCGTTCGTAAAGCGGAATCCAGACCAAGATCAGCCAATTGCTGAATATAGGGCAAGGTTGCGTGATTCAGTGCGTAACTGGAGGTTTTGGCAACTGCTCCGGGCATATTGGTAACACCGTAGTGCACCACACCATGTTTGATAAAGGTTGGATCATCGTGACTGGTTGGTCGTGATGTTTCAACGCAGCCACCCTGATCTATCGCGACATCCACAATTGCAGAGCCGGGCTTCATCTGTTTAACCACCTGTTCACTCACCAGACAGGGCGCACGAGCACCGCTGACAAGCACTGCGCCAATCACCAAATCTGCATCCAGCACCTGTGTTTCAATCGCATGGGTGGTTGAAAACAGGGTTTCGACACGGCTTGGAAACAGGTGTTCGAGTATTCTCAAACGTTCGACGGAGCGGTCCAGTACTACTATTCTGGCCCCAAGACCGGCGGCAATCTGGGTAGCATTGGTTCCCACTGTCCCCGCACCAATGACCACTACCTTTGCTGGCTGTACTCCGGCCATACCGGAAAGCAATACACCTGATCCACCGTGTGATTTTTCCAGACAAAATGCACCCGCCTGTATCGACATTCGACCTGCTACTTCAGACATCGGTAGCAATAGTGGTAAGCCGCCACGCTTGTTGGTGACAGATTCATAGGCAATGCAGGTGGCACCACTCTCTATCAATCCATCGGTTACCTTCTGATCTGCAGCGAGATGAAGATAGGTGAACAGGATTTGTCCTGGCCTGAGTTTATTGCGCTCGATCTCCAGCGGTTCTTTTACCTTGATGATCAATTCTGCGTCGACAAACAGTTGATCAACATCGGTATAAATTTGAGCACCAACCGCCAGGTAGTCCTGATCGCTGTACCCTATTCCAATGGAGGCATTGGTTTCAACCAATACCTGATGCCCGCCCAAAACCAGCTCTCGAACCGAGCCTGGAACCAGACCAACCCTGTGCTCCTGATTTTTTAACTCCTTAGGTACCGCAATTTTCATACACACCCCCTGAGCATTGGTTGTTCAACCGTATCCATTCTACACGCCATCTCGGACAGGCTTATGGATAAAATCAGAAGAGTTTAGATAGCGCTCAGATTAAATCCCATTCCATACATAGGCGGCAGTGCATCTGCTTTCGGCGGGCAATGGTAGTGTTTCTCAACCTTGCCTTCAAAAGAGGATTCCAGATGAACATCAAAAGACCATAAGCGATGCAGGTGACGCATCACCTCTTCGGTAGTATCACCAAGCGGTCTACGCTGTTGGCGTTTATGCCGCAGGGTAATGGAGCGATCGCCGTGCAGATCAACTTTTACTACCTGAATATCAGGTTCATTGACGCTGAGGTTATATTGCCGCGCGAGGCCTTCGCGAATTTTTTGATAGCCTTGTTCATCGTGAATTGCGCCGATCTCCAGCATCTCTTTTTTATCATCATCGAGTACGGTAAAAAATCTCATTTCGCGCATTAACCGCGGTGATAGATACTGCAGGATAAAACTCTCATCCTTGAAGTTTTGCATCGCAAAATGCAATGTTTCCAACCAGTCCGATCCGGCAATATCTGGAAACCATTGCCGATCTTCATCGGTAGGGTTTTCACAAATCCTGCGAATATCGCAAAACATTGAAAACCCCAATGCATAGGGGTTAATCCCGCTGTAACCGGGATGATCAAAGGGTGGCTGAAAAATTACGCCGGTATGAGACTGGAGGAACTCAAGCATAAATCCATCTGTCACTTTTCCTTCATCGTAGAGATGATTAAGCAGGGTGTAATGCCAAAAAGTCGCCCAGCCTTCATTCATCACCTGGGTTTGTCGTTGCGGGTAAAAATATTGCGCGGTTTTGCGTACGATACGTATTATTTCACGTTGCCAGGGTTCTAACCTTGGGGCATTTTTTTCGACAAAATAGAGCAGATTTTCCTGTGGCTCTGTTGGAAACTGCATTTTTCTATCACCTGCCCTACGGGTATGTTGTTCCTCTGGAATGGTTCTCCACAGTTCGTTGACCTGTGATTGCTGATACTCTTCTCGGTCCTTCTGACGCTGTTTTTCTAGCTCGACCGATATCGGATAGGGGCGTTTGTATCGATCAACACCATAGTTCATAAGCGCGTGACAGGAGTCCAACAGGCTTTCCACTTCAGATACACCGTGGCGCTCTTCACATTGGCTAATATAGGTCTTGGCGAACACCAGGTAATCAATGATCGACGATGCATCGGTCCATGTCTTAAACAGATAGTTATTTTTGAAAAAGGAGTTATGGCCATAACAAGCGTGGGCAATGACCAGCGCTTGCATAGTCATGCTGTTCTCCTCCATTAGATAAGCTATGCAGGGCTCTGAATTAATTACAATCTCATAGGCGAGCCCCATCGCACCCCTTTTGTAATTTTGATTTACGGAAATAAACTGCTTCCCGTAGGACCAGTGGTTGTATCCAATCGGCATACCAATCGATGAATAGGCATCCATCATCTGCTCAGAGCTGATAATTTCAATCTGGTTTGGATAGGTATCCAGGCCATAGTGTTTAGCTACCCGACCTATTTCTGAATCATATTTCTCGATCAGATCAAAGGTCCACTCGGAACCCTCTGAGATCGGTTGGTTGTGTTTTTTTGAGGGGGAATTAGTCATGCTTCTCTCCGCTGAAACAGTTCACGGAACACTGGATATATATCCGAAAGATCTTTGATCTCCTGCATCGCAAACTGGTCGCCATACGCCTGCTCAATCAACTGATATTGGTCCCAGAGTGATTGATGGGTACGGGGGGTAATTTCAACGTAGGTGAAGTATTGCGTGATCGGCAATAATTTCTCAGTCAGAAATTGTTTGCAGATCGGTGAATCATCGTTCCAGTTATCGCCATCGGAAGCCTGCGCACCGTATATATTCCATTGATCCACCGGATAACGGTCAGCGATGATTTTATCCATTAGTTTCAGAGCGCTTGAAACAACGGTTCCGCCGGTTTCACGGGAATAGAAAAACTCCTGTTCATCAACCTCTTTGGCGGAGGTATGGTGGCGAATAAATACGATCTCGGTTTTTTCGTAGCTTCGTTCCAGAAACAGATATAGCAGCATATAAAACCGTTTCGCCATCTCTTTCATCTGCTGGGTCATCGAGCCAGAGACATCCATTAAACAAAACATTACAGCCTGGGATGTTGGGACTGGGTCTTTTACATGATGGTTGTAGCGAAGGTCGTAGGTATCCAGATAGGGTATTCGCGCAAGCCGTTCAGTGAGTGCTTTTATCTCTTCCTCTAGCAGAAGTATTGCCCGTCGGCGTTCGACGTTTATCTCGTCTTCCCGCAACAAAGCCAACTCGATTCTGGCCTCTTTAAGCCGTGTGCGTGCGCTTCCGCCGAGTGCCAGTCGCCGGCTCAGGGAAGTACGCATCGATCGAACAATATTAATTTTGGAAGGGTTGCCCTCACTCACCACACCAGCATGTTTGTATCTGAAACTATCAGTACCTTTCAGATGCTGTTTCAGCAGGTTCGGTAGCTCCAGATCATCAAAAAGAAAATCCAGATACTCTTCTCTGGAGAGCGAAAAGATAAATTCATCGCTACCTTCACCGCTGTCGCTGGCCTCTCCGGAACCTCCACCGCCACCACCGGATTCCGGACGCTGGATCTGATCTCCGGTTGTGAACTCTTTGTTACCAGGATGGATAACCGTTCGATCGCCGCCCTCACCGTGCTGAAATATCGGCTCACTGATATTGCGTTGCGGAATGGTGACCTTCTCGCCTGATTCCAGATCGGTGATGCTGCGCTGACTGGTTGCATCGGAAACCGCCTCCTTGATCTGTTTTTTGTAACGATCAAGAAAGCGCTGCCGATTTACGCTGCTTTTATCCTTGCCATTGAGCCTTCGGTCGACGATATAGCTCATACCCTGCCCCCTATTAAACCTTCTCGCTTTATACCTCTCCCTTTTTACTACTGGGATTTACGTACTCTCAGATACCATTCTGCAAGTAAGCGAACCTGTTTTTCGGTATAACCGCGTTCAACCATTCTGGCGACAAAATCATCATGCTTCTGTTTATCATCGCTGGAATTTTTTGCATTAAAAGATATAACCGGAAGAAGGTCTTCAGTGTTAGAGAACATCTTTTTCTCAATAACAGTTCTTAATTTTTCATAGCTTGACCAGCCTGGATTTTTCCCTTCATTGCTCGCTTTGGCTCGTAATACAAAGTTGACCACTTCGTTTCTGAAATCCTTTGGATTACTAATACCAGCGGGTTTTTCGATTTTTTCAAGTTCCTCATTTAGAGCAGCTCGATCAAATATTTCGCCGGTATCCGGGTCACGAAACTCCTGATCCTGTATCCAGTAGTCAGCATACATTACGTATCGATCAAATATGTTTTGACCATATTCAGAGTATGACTCCAGATAGGCTGTCTGAATCTCTTTTCCAATAAATTCAATATAACGTGGCGTCAAAAACTCCTTGATAAAGCGAACGTAGTTTTCACCTTTCTCTTTTGGAAACTGTTGTTGTTCAATTTGTTCAGAAAGCACGTGAAGCAGATGAACGGGGTTCGCGGCTACTTCGGTATGGTCGTAGTTGAAAACCTTCGACAAAATCTTGAATGCGAATCGAGTAGAGAGACCATCCATTCCTTCATCTACCCCGGCAACATCTTTGTACTCCTGATACGATTTTGCATTCGGGTCGATATCCTTTAAATTCTCTCCGTCATATATTCTCATTTTTGAAAATACGCTGGAATTTTCTGGCTCTTTAAGTCGAGTCAAAACACTAAATTGTGCCAATAGACGTAGTGTATCCGGTGCGCAATGCGCCTCGGATAACGAACTGTTTTCCAGTAGCTTTTCGTAGATATCGATCTCATCCCGAACCCGCAGGCTATAGGGTATTTTTACTATATAAACTCGATCAATAAATGCTTCATTGTTTTTGTTATTGCGAAAGGTGGTCCATTCAGATTCGTTAGAATGGGCCAGCACTATTCCATCAAATGGAATACCACCCATACCCTCAGTGCCGTTGTAATTACGCTCCTGAGTGGCGGTTAAAAGCGGATGTAATACCTTGATCGGTGCTTTAAACATCTCGACAAATTCAAGAAGGCCTTGATTTGCAAGACACAGGCCACCGGAGTAGGAATAGGCATCGGGGTCATTCTGGGCAAACTCTTCGAGCTTACGAATATCCACTTTACCGACGAGTGCGGAGATGTCCTGATTGTTTTCATCCCCAGGTTCAGTCTTGGCGACACCAACCTGGTTCAGCACGGATGGGTAGCATTTCACTACCCGGAAATTGCTCACATCGCCATTGAACTCGTGTAATCGCTTGGCAGCCCAGGGTGACATCGATGTTTTTAGGTAACGATTAGGAATTCCGTAATCATCCCTCAATATGTCACCATCTTCCGACAGATCAAATAAACCCAATGGAGATTCGTTTACCGGTGATCCTTTCACGGCATAAAATGGGACTTTTTGGATCAATTCCTTGAGCTTTTCAGAAATTGAAGACTTACCGCCCCCAACCGGGCCAAGTAAATAGAGTATCTGTTTATGCTCTTCCAACCCCTGGGCAGCGTGCTTGAAGTAAGCCACGATTTGCTCAATCGCCTCTTCCATTCCGTAAAATTCGCTGAAAGTTGGGTAGGTCTGAATGACCTTGTTCGAAAAAATCCTGCTGAGACGAGGATCTGATGAGGTATCGACCACTGTTGGCGCACCAATTGCGGTAAGCATTCTTTCAGCTGCCGATGCATAGGTAGATGGATCTGACTTGCAGAGATCAAGATACTCCTGAAGACTGTATTCTTCGTCCTGACTCACTTCATAACGAGACTGATAACTGC
>JAHRWD010000029.1 GCA_019090315.1 Pseudomonadales bacterium | reverse complement strand
CGGTTACGGATCTCGTTGATAAAGTAGGGGGAGACCTTATAGCCTCCGTTGGCGAATACGGCGTAGCCCGTTGCGATCTCCAGCGGAGTCAGGGCTGCGCTACCTAGCGCGAGAGAGAGGTCGTTGCTCAGTGATTTTTCATCAAAGCCAAAGCGCTGTATATAGTCGATCGCGGCTTTGGGTGTTAGTGCCTTGAGCAAGCGAATTGAAACCAGGTTTTTTGACTGGTAAAGCGCTTTCCGCAGACGAGTGGGGCCTCCAAACTTGCCGCTGGAATTCTGTGGTCGCCAGCTGTCCTCAAGGTTATTGTCATCAAAAACAATTGGTGAGTCGTTCAGCAGGCTTGCTGCGGTGTAGCCGTTTGCCAGTGCTGCGGTGTATATAAACGGTTTGAAGTTTGAGCCTGGTTGTCTGGTAGCCTGGGTTACTCGATTAAAGTGGCTCTGGCGGTAGTTGATTCCACCAACCAGTGCCTCTATCGCGCCAGTGTTGGGGTTAATGGACACCAGTGAACCCTGGGCCTCTGGTTTTTGACTTAAATGCCAGTCACCATTGGGCTGCTTTCTAACATAGACGAGATCACCGGGTGTCAAAATGTCGGCTGCGGAGGTGGGTGAAGAACCTCTTCTATTGACTGAAATATAGGGTCGGGCCCACTTGAGTCCATCCCATTTGAGTTCTACGGTTTCTTCATTGGATAACAGGCAGGTTGCAGAATCACCTTCGGTGCTCAGTACAAGTGCGGCTTCAAGCCCGTTGAGCCGGGTCTTTTTCTTCAGCAAATGGATGAGTTGAGACTGGTTTGGCAGTGGGCTTAACGAGATTGTACCTTCTATATTCCTGAACCCATGCCGTTTATTGTAGCTTTCCAAGCCCTCAAGTATGGACTGGTTGGCGGCGGTCTGAAGCCGGCTGTCTATCGTGCTATATACCTTGTACCCGTCTGAATAGGCGCTTAATCCGAATTTGCGGATCATCTTTTTACGGATCATCTCTGCTACATGAGGGGCGTTTAATTCAGTTTGAGGGCCGTGGTAGCTCGCGATTACAGGGGTCTTGATTGATTTTTCAAAGGCTGCGTTATCGATATATCCCAGGCTTTTCATTCGGTTAAGAATCCAGTTTCGACGGATTAAAGCCCTGGATGGGTTGGATATCGGGTTATAGGAGGAGGGTGCTTTTGGTAGTCCGGCGATCATTGCGAGTTGCGCCAGTTCAAGATCCTGGATCGGTTTTCCGTAATACACTCTGGCCGCCGCCTCAATGCCGTATGCGCGATGACCAAGATAGATTTTGTTTACGTAGAGTTCCAGTATCTCTTGCTTGGTTAGTTTTTGTTCGATTTGCAGTGAAAGTAGTATTTCGTTGAATTTTCGGGTGAAGGTCTTTTCTTTGCTCAGGAAATAATTTCGAGCGACCTGCATGGTAATGGTGCTTCCACCGGTCTGCATTTTTCCTGTTTGAATTAATTGAACCACGGCGCGACTTAAACCAACCGGGTCAATCCCAAAGTGTTGCATGAAGCGACTGTCCTCCGCGGCTAGAATCGCGTCAATGAATTGCTTCGGAATCTCATCGTAGCGGATGGGTGTTCTACGTTTTTCACCAAACTCTCCAATGAGTTTTCCATCACTTGAATAAATTAAAAGTGGTGTTTGAAGTTTAATCTCCTTGAGTGTTTCGGTATCAGGAAGCCTTGGTTGAAAATATACAAACAGGCCTGAAAAAATCAGTGCTGTTCCACAAACTGAGCAAAAAAATAGTGACAAAAATCTGTTTTTGATGCTACGAATCATGGGGTTTTTGGTGAAACTTCCTGGAAAACTTGTGGTTATAAAATGAACGTTCTGATTATAACAGCATGATAAATGAATTATTTACATGATGCGTTTGCGCAATTGCAATTCTTAATATTTAATTAGAGAGGTATTGCTAATTTTGCATCTATAAGGGCTACTGCATCGTGTTGCAACTGTTTGGAAAAAAACAAAAAACTGTATTGGGGCTGGATCTGAGTTCGACTTCGGTCAAGCTGCTTGAGCTGAGTCGAAGCGGAGATCGCTTCCGGGTCGAGAGTTATTCGGTCGAGCCGTTACCCGCAAGTGCGGTTGTAGAAAAAAATATTGTCGAGATCGAACCGGTGGGAGAGGCGATCCGGCGTGTGATCGATCGTGCTAAAACCAAACAAAAGCTGGTGGCGGTTGCGGTATCCGGGTCTGCGGTAATCACCAAGACTATCGAAATGAGCGCGGCTCTGAAGGATCACGAGATCGAAGATCAGATCTCTATCGAGGCTGATCAATATATTCCGTACCCACTTGATGAAGTAGCAATTGACTTCGAAGTATTGGGGCCATCTGAGGATGATCCGACTTTAAATCAGATTCTGCTGGCAGCCTGCCGTAGAGAGAATGTGGAAATTCGCCAGGATGTTCTAGCTGTGGCTGGTCTGGAAGCAAAAATTGTCGATGTTGAAGCCTACGCGATGGAGAGAGCTTTTTCCCTGATCGTCGAACAGATTGACGAAGATGCGGAGGTTGTTGCTATTGTTGATATCGGCGCGACCATGACAACTTTAAGTGTGTTAGTTAACGGTAAAATAATATATACACGGGAACAGTTGTTTGGTGGGAAGCAGTTGACGGAGGAGATTCAACGACGTTACGGGCTTTCGTTTGAGGAAGCAGGACTTGGTAAGAAGCTGGGTGGATTGCCCGACGAATATGAGGCTGAAGTGCTGGAGCCTTTCAAGGAGGCAGTAGTGCAGCAGGTGATGCGTTCATTGCAGTTTTTCTACTCATCAAGCCAATACAATGCGGTTGAGTATATTGTACTGGCCGGCGGGACGGCCTCAATTGATGGGCTCTCTGAGCTTGTTCAAGAACAGTTAGGAACACCTACGGTATTGGCAAATCCCTTTGCTGATATGTCATTGTCCCCCAGAGTGAATGCTACAAATTTGGGAAGTGATGCGCCATCGATGATGATCGCATGCGGACTTGCATTGCGGAGTTTCAGCTGATGTCTCAGATTAATTTATTGCCCTGGCGCGAAGAGCTTCGCGAAGAAAAGAAGAAAGAATTTATTTCTGTGCTACTCGGTGTTTTGATTATTGCTGCTGGCCTGGTTTTTCTGGCTGGACGTTCAATTGGCGTTGATATAGAAGTACAGAATGCCAGAAACGGTTATCTGAAGTCAGAGATATCAAAAATTGATCGGCAGATAGTTGAAATCAACCAGCTCCAGAAAAAGAAAGAAGAGCTGATTGAACGAATGAATGTGATCCAGTCGTTGCAGGGAGATCGCCCTGCAATCGTCCGGCTATTTGATGAGCTTGTACGTACGCTTCCTGATGGGGTTCACTATACAAGTGTTTCTTACGCAAAAGGCGTGCTGTCGATCAAGGGCGTAGCAAAGTCGAATAGCCGCGTGTCGCAGTTGATGCGTCGACTGGATCAGTCAAACTGGTTTTCTGGACCCAATTTAAGCTCGGTGAAGGCAAACCCTTCTTACGGAGAGCGAGCAAGCAATTTTGTGTTAACAGTAAAGGTAACCAAGAATGGTAACCAGGCGTCGACTAACAAGGTGGATGGATAGATATGGCAACTATTGATTTGGCGGGGCTAACTGAACGGCTTCGTGAGTTTGATATCAACGACCTTGATATGGACAATATTGGTGTATGGCCTACGCCTGTTAAAGTGATTGCAGGTATTCTGGTATTTTGCCTGGTTTCATTTGCAGGCTACTGGTTTTATATTAAGGACTTGCAGCAGGATTATGAGAAGCGGGAAAAAAAAGAGGTTCAGCTTAAAAGTAGCTTCGAATCCAAAGCATTTAAAGCATCAAATCTAGAGCATTATAAAACTCAGATGGCGGAAATGGAGGCTTCTTTCGGCGCATTACTGGAGCAGCTACCAAAAGATACGGAGGTTCCTGGTCTTTTAGAAGACATCACACGTACGGGAGCCAATGTTGGTCTGGATTTTCACAGCATTAGTCTGGCCAAAGAACGAGCTGCTGAGTTTTATGTGGAACTACCGATTAAAATACAAGCTACTGGTCCTTATCACGATATAGGCGGTTTTGTGAGTGGGGTAGCTAACCTTCCCAGAATTGTCACATTGCATGATTTCAAAATTACCCCGGCGAAAACCGGTTTGCTTAACCTTTCGATCACTGCAAAAACTTATCGTTATAAAGAGCGGGCGGGTGGATAGATGATCTCTTTAATATATCGATTCCGCGTCGCGAGTATAGCTGTATTGGCTCTATCGGCCCTTGTGGGTTGTTCTAGCGAAAATGGCATGAAAGACCTCAACAATTTTGTTGAAAAAGTTAAGGAAAAACCCAGTGGTACGATTGATCCGTTGCCCCAGTTTTTGTCTTATGAGGCGTTTTCGTACAAGGCGGCACGGCTACGTGATCCGTTTTCCCCTCCTGTTGATGTGGTAATACAGAAGAAGAAAGGACCAATAGATTATTCAATTTCACCGGATACGAATCGGCCCAAAGAGTACCTGGAAAATTTCAATCTGGCGACGCTCAAAATGGTTGGCAGTATTGAGAGGGATGCCAGTGTTTGGGCCCTGATTAACGACGGCCAGGGTGGTATCTATACGGTTACCGATGGCAACTATCTGGGCCTCAATCATGGTAGAGTGACCGAGACTACAGAGGGGCATCTGTACTTGCTTGAAATTGTACCGGATGGTCAGGGTGGCTGGCTCGAGAGGCCACAGCGGTTGGCTGTGGAAGAATGATGTTTGCCTTCTTGATTCTTATTCTTGAAGACAAAAAAAATGATATGTTAACAAAATGGAAAAGGTAATTCGGGTATGTGGTTAGTACGTCGGCTTAATAGCCTGATACAGGTTTTACTGTTGGTTTCTCTGGCAGCGTCAACTGTAGCAGCAGCAAAGGTTGAGATTACAGATATTGAGTTTTCTTCCCTGCCAAATGATCTGTTCGAGGTGCATCTAACCTTTGATGGGCCTCCACCAGCTCCACAGGGATATACCATTGAAAAACCAGCTCGCATAGCGCTTGATCTGCCGGACGTTACCAGCGGTCTGGAGCAAAAAAACCATAAATTGAATTTTGCAAATGCGCGTAGTGTTACGGTGCTCGAGGCAAAAAATCGAACTAGAGTCATCATCAGCCTTGAAAATCTGGCTCAATATTCAACTCGGAGTGATGGCAACCACTTGTATGTGGTGGTAGGCGGCGGAGCAAAAAATAGCTCGGCGATAACGAATAGTAAAGAAAGTGCTGTCGGGCGTAATGCCCCTGCACAAGCTCCGTCGATTGAAGAGATTGACTTCCGGCGTGGTGAAGAGGGCGGTGGCAAGGTTATTGTCCGGTTGACTGATTCCGATGCGGCTATCGAGGTCGAGGAGCTGG
>JAHRWD010000028.1 GCA_019090315.1 Pseudomonadales bacterium | reverse complement strand
TAAAATATTTTTATCATTTTTTTTGCACCCTAGAGGGCAGTCCACGTCTTCAAGAATTACCTCTTTTGGTACGTTCATACAATAAATCTCTTTCTGAAAAAGTACATTAATAATGACAAATTAATCATGTAATACACGCTCGTAGTTATCGCTAATCCCATAACGCCCCATTGATAAAAAACCAATATTTTACAAGGAATATATACTGTATAGGTGAATATGGATATTTGTGTGGGGGTTTTGGTATCGCCGCAAGCGTAAAATGATGTTGATGCAATTTGTCCAACTGCGCCGCCGATAAAAACGCCACCAAGCCAGATCATTATCCACCATAATTCGTCTACTTTACTTTTGGTTAATTTTCCATAGCCAAATAGCAATTCAAGTATATCCTGGCCAATCACACCCAGTACCAATAAAGCAAGTAGACTGAGGATGCCCATTTGCAATATTTTACGATAATAAATATGCCGATACTCGGCATGGTTTCCCGAATTAAACGACCTGCTAAGCTGGGGAACCATTGGGGCAGCAATGGCTTTGTTCAGAACCTGATTCGCGGCGTTATATATTTGTTGTGCCAAATAATAGAGTGACAAACTGCCACTTCCAGACATTGATAATAATAATCGATCCACTAAGGGATCCGTTTTAAAATAGGCAGCTCCCAATAGTAACGGTTTAATCCTCCCCCAGGCCTGAGTAAGCACATCGCTTTTTAAATCAGGATAAACAGGTCGGCCCATGCCCGGTGCCAACAGCAATGATTGAATAGCTAAACGTAGAACAAAAATCCATGCTGCTGCAACCACGCCGAAACGCGGCAATGCCCACATTAGTAAGGGAAAAAGAGCAACGCTGACCAGGAGTGGTGAAAATTCAGGCCAAATAAACTGTTGCTTAGCGTGATATGTAGCCCACTGCACACCATTAATAGCTGAAAATACCATTCCGACTAATTGAATGCGAGTTAGCTCAATTGTTAAATTCATCCCTTTTTCTGAAAAGCCAGGCACAATTAACGGTACCCACAAGGAAGCGGTGACAAAGAGAAAAAATGCCAGGACACTGAACAAACCACCGATGAGGGCAATAAAGCTCCATGCACTACGCTTCAATGACTCTTCATTCTCACAAGAAAGAAGCGGTACCAATGCATGCATGAGAGAGCCGCTTATAATTGCCAGCGCTAATTGAGGGATTGTCATGCCTGCAAATAATGCGTCAGTCTGAATACCAGCACCTAAAGTTGTGATGGCATACCACTGATAGAGGAATGCAAAAGCAATATTTGCTGCCGAAATAGTACCAAGGTGAAGGGTTTGCCTCATTGTCTTCTTTTTATTTTGTAAAGTAGTATCTAGATATTATTATCAATAACTTATTTTTAGCATGACTGATAATAAGAAGGCGCATGTTCTTTTGTTTCACTGGGTGCCGCTCCCTTCTTGCTGGGAGAGTTTTTTTAAACGACTGATGGCTGTTTCTTCTTCCTTCAAAGGGTCCGCATCGAAAGAAACTATCATTGGAAATAGCGGACATATGCGGACTTACCGTGGCTAGTATATCGGTAGTAATCATACCATATTTACGCGGCGTAACGCCTTCAGTTCCTTGTAAGCACAACCCCAGAGTTACTCCGATGAGTTGCGGGCATTAAAAAAAATTAGAGAAGGAAAGGAGAGGTTGTGGTTCATGCTCCCGTAAATGCGGAGGTATCAAAATCTAGACAGCGTAGCGGCACTGGTCGGATGTTTGGATGCTTGATAGTGCAAGGGCATGATGTCAAGTTCGATTGGAGATATCAGCGAGGGGCCTCACGCCATCACTTTGATTTGTAATAAAAATCAACCTCTTCACTTACGCGCTGCTTGATCCCTTTTTCATCCGAACTATCCATTCCATACCGTTCTGCCAGGTATTCCAGGTCTTGTTGGTTAAAGGAGAGGCCGATGCGGGGGCGCTGGATGCGTTGGTAGGGCAGGCCGGCTATTTTGCGGATTACATCGCTGGGATTGATATTTTCGTCGGCGGCTTCGTGGCGGATGCGTTTGTTCAGGTGCTCTTTGAAGACAAAGTGCATCTGGATTTTTTTAAGCGCTCTCTTCTCGCCGGACCATTTTTCGTTGTGCTTAATCGCCATGGGGCCACATTTCCGCTATTACGTCGGTAGGGCAGTACACCTGCAGGAATACATCGGTTGATCCGTCGTCGCTGATCTCTACATTTATCCCATAGTGATCATCATCGCCCTCGCATTCGTGGAAGCGCAGCTCTTCGCCATCCTCAGCCTGGGACAGGTCGGTTCCGTGACAATCTCGATCGTAGTAGTAGGCTTGCTGATCCTTGATGCTTTGTGAATAACGCTGGGCCAACCACCCATCGAGCGCTTCCGGGTGTCCCTGTGATTCCAATTCAACCCACTGCTCCGTCCACAGTTGCGCAAAGGCATCGGCATCAAACAGGCTATATACCTGCTGGCGGCTGATTTTCTTGCCCAGACTCAGATACTCTTCGCCGTCATCTTCCTCCAGTGCCATAAAATAGACCTGGTTGTTCTCATCCTTTAACACCACTTCCTTGCTGGTACCGGACGAATACTCGTAGGTGCCGATTTTACTGACTTCGAGCTGTTTTTCCCGCAGCTCTGGCGGCAGCGACTCGCGGTATTTGAACAGGACGATATCGCCAACCTGTAGCTGATTGGCGGTTTCGAGACTTCGTGGTTGGTCTTTCTTGCCTGAAAAGAGTTTTTTGAACATAGGGTTTATCCATTAAATCATCACGCCCAGCCCTGGATTGGCCGGAGCAAGGCGTGATGGCTATTACTCCATCAATACACGATTGACGCGACTAGCCAGCCTGCTTAGCTTTCAATCGTTCCAGAACACTGGCCCCGCCGGTATCTGCGCCAGCACCAATACCCGCTGCTTTCAGTTTCGAATCCAGCTCATCGCCCTGCGCAGATTCGGTCATCCATTCGCCTGCTTCCATCCTGTCTTCCCAGTTGGTCTGCTTGGCTTTAACACGCTCCAGCGCCGATGAAACCCGGTGTTCGCTGGCGTTGGTTGCAGCAAAATTAGTCGACATAGTGGATGTGGCTTTCTG
>JAHRWD010000027.1 GCA_019090315.1 Pseudomonadales bacterium | reverse complement strand
TGAAGCTGTAAGGTTTCAAGCACTTCCTCGGCTTCTTCAGCAAATATCTCCAGTATCTCGTCATCAATCAGATCGGTGTCCAGGGTAGTTGCCTGTACCGGGTCAGTGGTTTCTGGTTGAGTCTGTTCGGTTATTTGGTGTCCATCAACTTTCTTCGCTAGTTGCGCAAGCAATTGGGTTGCGGAATTAACGAAGGATTCAGGTTTATCTTCGGAATCCAGTAATGACGAATCCGCCATTAAGCTTTCGAGATGGAGCTGGATATACAATATGAAATCGACGATCAGTTCCTGGGGAGAAGTTTCCTCTGTTATATCTGATATTGATTCAGCAATATAGTGTCTGGAATCTGATATTAACGACGAAAGCTCTGGAATTCCGATCATCTTCAGGTTTCCGGCGATCGACCCCAGGATTTCAATACCCAAGTCAACTTTTTCCCTATCCTGTTGATCAGATAAAAACTGTTCAAAAAATAGAATAACCTTGCTCATGCTTTCGATAGAGTCTTTGATTACAACCCTGTGGGCTGTCTCAAACTGAAAGGATCTATCACTGGTTTCTACAATATTTTCGATGTTGCTTTCGATGCCACTGGCAAGGAAATCTTCAAATTTCAGCAATTGCTCGCACAGATTAATAACTTCATTTTCAGAGATAGAAGAAGGGTCTGAAGTGGGTAAAGAGAGGGCTGAAGTTAGAAATAGTTGGCTCCAGTTTTTGTACTTTAGAATGCTGCAAATATTCGAGAATTTGTGAAACTGTTGAGCCAGGGGTTCTGATTCAGATATGACTGTATCAGTCGAGGGCGTGGCCTGTTGCTCTAGCTCGGTTCTTGCTGAAACAATTTCATCGCGAAAACTGGTTAATACTGCTTTTAACGCTTTCCGGTCGGTATAACTCTCTGGTTTTATTAGCTCACTTAAAAATGGGTTGGCTAATAAAATCCCGTCTAACGCGTATTGATCTCTTATCTGTTGCCCGCATTGTGAAGATGTGGAACAGGGTACCAGGTAAAATAAAATTTGATTGTTGAGTAGCGTTAGGGTTTTTTCGGTATGGGTATTTTGTTCTTGATGGATCAGTCCATTGATATAGCTATCAACGGCATTAAGTAGTGAAAAAGTGCCTGGCCGGCGTAAATTTTTCTGCGTCTCAAGCGCTTCGCACAGGTAGCACGCGATATCAAACGTCTCGGCTGCAGGAGAACTATTAAATATTGTCGAGAGATGATTAAGCACTTCTCGAATTGACCGAAGACTCTCGATAATTTTTTCGTTTCGTGGTTGGTCGCTGCTGTGGATTTTATCCAGGGTGGCCATTTGCAATTGATATTGGCGGTGTAGCTCATCAACCTGTTCAACCGATGTTGCTTCAGGGAAATAGTTTTCCGATAAAGCTTTGTCGTCGGAAATCGTGTTTAATCTGTTGGAAAAATCAAAACCATATTCGGCAATGGGGGAATGACCGGAAATGGCCAAAATGTCATGCAAAAAGGGCAGCAGCCTAAGTTCATCATTTTGATCATCGCCCCGATGGCGATCCACAAATGTAGACAGGCTTAATGCAGCGTCGGTCACATGTTTGAACAGATCCCGGGGAACATCACCATTGTGTTGCTGGATATTCCTTAAGGCTTGAGTAAGCGCTTCAATAAGTGCTGCGGCTATTGGCAGGCGGGTATAATAAAATGCGCCCTGTGATTGGCGGAGTGGTTCAATACACTCTCCAAGTTTATCGGTACTATCAGGCAGCTCTGACAACTGATGCAGGGCGCCAACGGTGATGTTAATCGCCGATTCTATTTCGGGTTTGACCCAGTTCCAGAGAATAGTGTCAGAAAACCTGCTCATTTCCAATAATCGTTCTGTGGTTAAAAACGTGTCTTACTAACTAGGCGTGTCGCTGGCTGCCAGCGGCATTGCCAGGATTGCTTCTGGGAAGCTGAAAGCCTGCTACGGTCTCCCTCAATTCACCCGATATTGATGTGAGATTACCAATGGATTTTGATGTTGCCTGGCTGCCATCAAGGGTTTGCGTGGTAATTTCCTGAATAATAGTCATGGTTTGAGCAATATTTTCAACAGAGCTGAGCTGCTGCTGTGCTTCACCGGAAATATTGTCGATCAGTGTAGCCAGACTATTGGAAACTTTTTCAATGTCCCCCAGCGCGGATGCAGCATCTTGCGCAAGGCGCGCGCCGTTTACTACCTCTGTGGTTGTTTGTTCCATAGAGATTCCTGCTTCATTGGTATCGGACTGAATGGTTTTTACCAGTGCTTCGATCTGTTTGGTTGCTGCGCTAGAGCGCTCGGCAAGCCGCTGCACTTCATCCGCAACTACCGCAAAACCACGACCGGCATCACCGGCCATTGAAGCCTGAATAGCGGCATTCAGTGCAAGAATATTGGTTTGGTCGGCAATGTCATCAATTAAGGAAACGATATCGCCAATCTCCTGGGAACTTTCGCTTAAGCGTTTGATTCGTTTCGACGTATCCTGAATCTGTTCGCGAATGGTCTCCATTCCACTGAGCGTGTTGTCCACAACATCGGCACCGGTATTTGCGAGGATCAAAAACTGCTCTGCAGTCGATGTCGATTCCGAGGCATTTCGGGAGACTTGTTCAATACTGTTGACCATTTCATGTACCGCATTGGTCGCACCGGAGATCTCTTTTGCTTGCTGCAGTGATGCCTTGGCCAACTGGTTCGCAGTCTCCTGTGCATCCTCGGCGGATCCAGAAACCCGTACTGAAGTCTCATTGATAGCAGAAACCAGAATACGTAGTTGGTCAATGGTGTAATTAATTGAGTCGGCAATTGCGCCGGTAAAATCTTCGGTGACCGTGACAGAAGTAGTGAGGTCGCCATCTGCGAGATTTCCCAGATCATCAAGTAGTGTCAGAATCGCGTTCTGGTTATGAAGGTTTTCATCTTCCGTATGTGCCAGTTGATGGTTGGTTTCGCGATAGATGGCAAAGCCGATCCAGACAATCGAGAGCAGACTTAACAAAGCAAATAGATAGCCGGTTAAAGATGAAACGAAGCTATCTTCTTGTTGCTCATCAATATGCTCGACGAGGGAAGTTGATAGTGAAAGCAATTTTTCTGAACCTTCAACTGTGCTGATTCGTGCATCAAGCACTTTGCTCATGACAGGGCTTAACTGGACTAGCGGATTGATGGCCTGGGTGAGGCTTTGATAGGTATCCGATATTTGCTGCATTTCATTAATTACGCGCCGGTTAACAATAGCTCTTACACCGAGGGCCGCATTGCCCGACTGCAGGGCCTTGAGATTCGTTTGAAATTGTATGGCGTCGTTTTCGATCGCATCAACATTCGAGCTACTGTTATGAATGATTTCAGATATGTTGTTTAGAATCCGTTCAGTTAGCCATATTTGTTGATAGGCGACCATGACCTGGCGAGCGTTTCCACTAGCGCCGATTATCTGATCTGCAACGATGATTGATTTTTCCTGCATCTGTTGAGTCAGAGCTTTTATTCGTTTGGCAGCCGCTCGATACGATGTAATGGTCTCTTTATTTCCAATGATCGTTTCAGTATGGGCTCTGGTATTGTTCCAGTCGGTACTGAGTTGCTGGAGCATCTGAGGTTGCGATACGAAATCAGGAAAGGAGCCGCCATTGGTGAGGCCGGCCATTTTTTGATCGATCTGCTTTTTGTAGTCATCGATAGAATCGAACTCATATGAAACACCATCCACTGCCCGGATAGTACTACCGGAAATTTTTTGTGAAAGATTTTCAAGGTCGGAGGCAGACCGAAGTACGTTTTGGTAGTCCGTATCCTGTTGCTCTAGTACGACGGTATTAATTACCAATAAAATAAGTGAAACGACCAGAAGCGCAATGGGCGCCAGAATTGACCGATTACCTGGTTTTCGTTTACCGCTTTCAGGGATGCTCATTTTAGATTGCCACAATTAGTAAAAAAGTTGGGTGAGACAGATGTAGTCACAGTAAATATTTCAAACTGGCTATACTGCGATGTCAAAAAAATATTCATGCTCAAGCACTTTTTTTAAGTTTAGTACAAACCAGATCTGATTATCCTTTTCAAAATAACCGGATATAAAAGGTCTGAGTTTTTCGTGATCGGTGGGTGCGCCAGCATGGAAAGAATCTGCCATAAAAGTTTTCAGACCAAACATTGAGCTCACCGAGAATCCACATACGAGCTCACTATTTTCTACAACAAGAAGACGTTTTCTGGTACTTGGTTGACCACTTTCGACGCCGAAAAACCCGTTTAAATCCAGGATCGGAACCAGCCGTCCGCGTACATTGGTGATTCCCGTAATCCAGTTTTTTACTCTTGGAATGCGTGTGAAATCAGGAATGTTAAGGTATTCGGAGACATCATTTAACGGGGTGACAATTTTGTGGGCACCGAGTGCGAAACCCAGCCCACTCCATTCTGCGCCGCCAGGCTCATCAATAGGATGGTTTCTGGCGTTGGTCAGGCATCGGGATTGATAGTCGAAGATGATATCAAAAGGATGATCACCCTTTTTCGAGTTAGCCATCGAGTGCGGTCTCGATTGACTGAATCAATGCAGATTCTTGCACGGGTTTAATCAGGTAGTCAGTAGCGCCCTGACGTAACCCCCAAATTTTATCGGTTTGCTGGTTTTTTGTGCTAACGATAATAATCGGTATGTGCTGTGTGGTAGGGTCACGTTGAAGTTGTCGTGTAGCCTGAAAGCCATTCAGGTCCGGCATCACCACATCCATCAAAATGAGATCAGGCTGGCCTGACCGAGCTAGATCAATTCCCTCTTTCCCATTTGCAGCACTTACCACTTGATGTCCTGCTTGTATCAGAAATTCGCTGGTTCTGCGTGTTTCTGTGGGTGAATCATCGATAATGAGAACTCTGGCCATTTTGGGTTGTTGGCATTCCTAAATCAAAAAATGAATATTACTATGTATAAAAGCGGGAACGGTGAATTGCACCAGAGATTCCGCCTTCCGGGCCATTACTCAATGAGCAAAACGTTGAATAACTTCAAGCAGCTCATCTTTGCTGAAAGGCTTGGTGAGGTAATCATCCGAACCAACGATTCTGCCTTTTGCCTTGTCAAACAGTCCATCTTTACTCGATAACATCACAACGGGAGTTGATTTAAACTCATCGTTGTTTTTAATTAGCGCACAGGTCTGGTAACCGTCGAGCCGTGGCATCATGATGTCAACAAAAATGATGTCCGGTTGCTTGTCGACAATTTTTGCTAACGCTTCGAAACCATCGATAGCGGTTACAACGTCGCAGCCTATATTTGAAAGCAAGGTTTCGGCGGTTCGCCGAATGGTTTTGCTGTCATCAATAATCATGACTTTAAGATCTTGAAAATTTTGTTCCATAGTTTGAAAACCCAATATTATGAAATCTTACTATACAATGGGCTCTGGGCCTGTGTGTGTATGTTGCTCTAAATTCTAGTAGCAATTCACAGTCTTGCCAGAATTATTGCGATCATTTCTTTGTTATTCTTGTCACCCTATCACTTTGTGATCAAAAAAATTACTTTTAGCATTTTTACTAGCGGGCTTTCTAATTATGACTATTCGCCTCGGGGTCCTGATGGATCCTATTCAGCAGATCAATTATAAAAAAGACAGTACCCTTGCGATGTTGTTGGCTGCGTCCTCCCGCGGCTGGTCATTGGTGTACTTTGAACAGCAGGATCTTTACGTTGAAGATGGCGTAGCCCGCGCCATGATTACTGAACTGACTGTTTTTGATGATCCCGAGCAGTGGTTTCAGTTGACGGAGCAATCCTCAATTGCGCTATCCGAGCTGGATGTGATTTTGATGCGCAAGGATCCGCCTTTTGATAACGAATATCTTTATAGCACTTACATCCTGGAATTGGCAGAAAAGCAGGGTGCGATGGTTGTCAACAATCCCCAGGCGTTGCGCAGCAATAATGAAAAATTATTTGCAACCGAGTTTCCTCAATGTTGTCCTCCGCTATTAGTAACTCGTCGTGCCGACCTGTTACGGAAATTTGCGATGGAGCAGGGTGACATCATCCTTAAGCCTCTTGACGGTATGGGCGGTAGTTCGATTTTTCGGGTTCAAAAAAATGATCCGAACCTGAGTGTCATTATCGAAACGCTTACTGCACATGGTGCTACACAAACTATGGCACAACGATTTATTCCTGAAATTGTAGATGGTGACAAGCGCATTTTGCTGGTGGATGGTGAGCCGGTTCCATACGCGCTGGCACGAATTCCGGCCAAAGGTGAAACCCGCGGTAATCTGGCAGCCGGCGGTCGAGGAGAGGGCCGTGAACTTACCGATCGAGATCGTTGGATCTGTGAGCAAGTTGCACCTACACTTAAAGAGCGGGGCCTGCTATTTGTTGGTATTGATGTGATCGGTGACTATCTGACCGAGATCAACGTGACTAGCCCTACCTGTATTCGTGAACTGGATCGGCAATTTTCCATCAGCATCGCGGATCTCCTTATGGGCGCAATTGAGAAGCGTATTGATGCAAGAGAACCATCGTAGCGACAAGCCTATTCCACCAGAGGACCGTACTCCCAGTGCCTGTTATTGATCCACGAAGATTTTTGCGCCTGTAATGTTGGCAATGTCACCTGTTTCCGAGGCCTACTCAACACCGGGCATCGGTTCGTCTGATCGAATGGGGTTTACCCTGTTTATGGCGATTCTGTTACATCTGGTGATAATCCTGGGTGTGGGTTTCGAGCTAATGGAGCGACAGCTTCCCGCAGCATCGCTGGAGATTACACTGGCTCAATATCAGTCAACAAAGGCGCCAGAAGATGCAGATTTTCTGGCTCAGGCGAACCAGCAGGGAAGCGGCACTGCAGAGCAAAAAATGGTACAGACGACCCCTATAGAGTCGCAGCGTCCGCAGAACCAGGTCTCTCATGTGCAGGAGCAGGTCAAACCGAAAGCAGCACCTAAAAAAGGCAATGCAAAAACAGTTGTAGTGGCTAAACAATCCGCCAGGAAATCTAGCCGTACAAAAACAAACAGTGATCTCGACACGCCTCTGAAAAGAGAGATCAGCCTGCTGGAAAAAAGCCTTGAGATCGCCAGCCTTGAAGCACAGCTGGATCAACAGACACAGTTTAATGCGAAAATGCCCAGGGTTCGCACAGTCAACGCAGTGTCGACCCGATATTCTGTTGATGCCTACTATATGGATGGATGGCGTAGGAAAATCGAAGTGATAGGGAACCTAAACTACCCCAAAGAGGCCCGTCGTCAGAACTTGTTCGGAAGCCTTCGGATGTTAGTAGCGCTATTACCGGATGGCACGATTAAAGAGGTACGGATTCTCAAATCCTCAGGTACAAAGCTGCTTGATGACTCCGCTGTACGTATTGTGCGACTAGCGGCTCCGTTTGCCCCATTCCCGGATGACCTACGCAGAGAAGTTGATGTTTTACAGATCATCCGTACCTGGAAGTTTCAGAAGAACCAATATTTCTCCGGCTCATAGAGCGGGCTTTGTATTATCAGGAATTGATCTTGTAAAAGTCCTGAAGACCCCCAATACTAAGGATATGGAAAGTCATAACTCAGATAGTACTCACTTAAATAACCGGTTTTTGGTGGCGATGCCGCAGCTGCAGGACAGGCTGTTTGCCCAATCGGTAACCTACCTGTGCGAGCATGATGAAAACGGCGCATTTGGGCTGGTGGTTAATAAGCCTCTGGGGGTGGATTTATCACAAATTTTTGTTCAGCTGAACATCACACCTGGAGCTGATTTTATTGATCAGCCAGTGCTCGCGGGTGGCCCGGTTCACATCGAGCAGGGGTTCATTCTTCACAAAGATGGCGGCGACTGGAAGCACACCGCTGAGGTTGCGGATAACCTCTATCTAACCACCTCACTGGATATTTTAGAGTCGATCGCGAATGGCCATGGGCCTGAGGAATATCTTGTAACACTTGGTTGCGCGAGCTGGGGTAAAGGCCAGCTGGATGATGAGATGCTTGCGAACTCCTGGCTTACCTGTAATGTTTCCGATGAAGTATTGTTTCACTTGCCCCATGATGCACGCGCCAGTGCAGCAGCCCAGATTATTGGTATTGATCTAAGCTTGTTGTCGCCCGACGTGGGTCATGCATAGGACGATAAGGTAAAACAGGTGCTGATATCAAAGGTTATCTCCATTGAGTAATACACAGGCGGAAGCCAATCTGGCTACCCTCTTGGCATTCGACTATGGAACCAAAAAAATTGGTTGTGCGGTTGGCAATCTGGCGCTAAAAACAAGCTCACCATTGAGATTAGTATGTGCGCGGGATGGCGTTCCGAGCTGGGATCAGATCAACGAAATCGTTGAAGAGTGGCAGCCCGATGGCATGATAATTGGTGTGCCCGACAATATGGATGGCAGCGAATCTCAGTTGTCGCAACGAGCAAAAAAGTTTTCTCGACAACTGAAGGAGCGCTATCAGTTACCTTGTTTCCTGATGGACGAACGCTTGACAAGTTTCGAAGCACGGGATCACCTTAACGCCACCGGCCAGGTCAGAGGGCGGTCGGGCAAATCGAAAAAAAACAATGGGCCAGCAGTCGATGCGGTGGCCGCCCAGCTGATTTTGCAGAGCTGGTATGAAGTTGAGAATAAGCAGAAAGTGTAGCGCCCAGCCTTTTTACCGCGCCAGGAACGCCGGCAATAGCGTCGGGTTTTGTAAAACCAATCACTCGTTGATAAATGACAAAAAATGGATATTTCTGTAGACAAACTTATTGATGATGTAAGCGCTTCGCTTGAGCGTTACATTGCCGAGAAAGGGATCGATAATCCGAGCATCGTAGGTATTCATACCGGTGGCGTTTGGGTTGCGCAACGACTACATAAAAACCTGAATATAGCCAATCCACTGGGCTCCCTGAATATCTCGTTCTACCGGGATGATTTCACCCAAATTGGTTTACACCCCCGGGTAACACCATCCGAGCTTCCCTTTGAGGTAGATGGACAGCACCTGTTACTGGTCGATGATGTGATCATGAGTGGCCGTACCATTCGGGCAGCACTCAATGAATTGTTTGACTACGGGCGGCCCGCCTCGGTAACACTCATTACGCTGGTTTCACTAGAGGGTCGTGAACTTCCTGTGCAGCCTGATCTTTGTGGAACAGAGATGAAACTGGACAAGGGTACACAAATAAAATTAGAGGGCCCTGAGCCGTTGAGATTGATTTGCAGGGAATCCAGTTAGGAGATCGCTGTCAATCCCTGTTCGTGAGCCATACATCCGGTTAAACTAGCGGTCAATGGAAAATCAGCAAAAGAACATACAACTAAATTCCAGAGGGCAGCTTCGCCACTTCCTTTCTATCAATGGATTAGACCGTGAAATACTGACGGAAATTCTTGATACCGCCGACTCCTTTATCAAAGTCGGCGAACGATCCGTAAAAAATGTACCACTTCTGCGTGGTCGTACTGTAACCAATCTGTTTTTTGAGCCCAGCACCCGAACCCGCACTACCTTTGAGCTGGCTGCGAAGCGCCTTTCAGCAGATGTACTTAATCTTGATATCAGTACCTCCGCAACATCAAAAGGAGAAAGTCTGCTCGATACCCTGCGAAACCTTGAAGCGATGGGCAGCGATCTTTTTGTAGTGCGCCATGCGGCTAGCGGTGCTGCACACTTTATTGCGGAGCAGGTGACACCCAACGTAGCGGTAGTAAACGCTGGGGACGGTCGCCATGCCCACCCCACCCAGGCGATGCTGGATATGCTGACGATCCGTCGCCATCGCGGTGCATTTGAAAACCTCAAAGTCGCCATAGTCGGAGACATACTTCATTCACGGGTAGCGCGCTCGCAGATCACCGCGCTGAATATTCTCGGCGCCGCTGAGGTACGTGTGATTGCACCGGGCACCCTGTTGCCCAGCAATCTGGAAGCCTTTGATGTAAAAATATACAACCAGATGTCAGAGGGTCTGAAGGATGCTGACGTAGTAATCATGTTGCGGCTTCAGCTCGAACGGATGAAGGGCGCGCTGATCCCGAGCGAGCGAGAGTTCTATCAGACCTACGGATTAACCAAAGAAACCCTTTCCTACGCGAAGCCAGATGCCATTGTGATGCATCCAGGCCCCATTAATCGCGGCGTAGAAATTGCGTCCTCAGTTGCCGATGGCCCACAGTCGTTGATACTAAACGAGGTGAGCTACGGTATCGCGGTACGCATGGCGATCCTGTCGATGACCGCTAGCGGCCAGACTCAAACCGAGGGACTGGAGGAGTGATGGCTGATTCCGGTTTGAGAATTAAAAATGGCTGTTTGGTTGACCCGAAACAGGGTACCGAACAGATTGCTGACCTGCTGGTTAGCGATGGAAAAATTGCCGCAATTGGCGCAGCCTGTGATCAGTTTGAGGCGACTCAGGAGATAGATGCTCGGGGCATGTGGGTGATGCCCGGGATAGTAGACCTCGCTGCCCACCTGCCTGAATCGGGCTATGAGTCGAGGGGTTCTATTCGCTCGGAGCTAGCAGCAGCAGCAGCCGGAGGCGTTACCACTGTATGTTGTACTCCGGATACACAGCCGGTGATCGATATACCGGCTGTGGTGAAGTTAATTAGCGGAAAGGCTGGCAGATCGGGGTTAGCACGGGTGAAGTGTATCGGTGCACTGACCCAGGGTTTGGAAGGCTCATTTCCAAGTGAGATGTATGCACTAAAGCAGGCGGGCTGCGTTGCGGTATCAAACCTGCGCATGCCATTTGCCAGTAATCGCGTACTGTTGCATTGCCTGGAATATGCAGCAACCCATCAAATCGCAGTTTTTCTATCGCCGGTTGATCACACCCTGTCGAATGATGGTTGTTGTCACGAAGGAGCAGTGGGTGTTCGCCTGGGATTGGCGGGTGTTCCTGAAACCGCTGAGACTGTCGCTATTGTGACCAGTTTGTTGTTGGTAGAGCAGACCGGGGCACGGGTACACTATTCACAAATTTCCTCTGCACGTTCTGTTGAGCTGATTCGCCAGGCGCAACAACAGGGTTTGCCGGTAACGGCAGGGGTCGCGATTCATCAGCTGTTATTTACTGAAAGCTCGATTGACGGGTTCAACAGTACCTTCCATCTACAACCTCCTTTGCGTACCGAACATGATCGGCTGGCACTTATTGAAGGGGTGATCGATGGCACTATCTCCGCAATCTGTTCCGACCATCAACCGCAAAACGTAGCCGCAAAAATGGCTCCTTTTGCGGCTACTGAACCGGGGATATCAGGATTACAGACCCTTCTACCGCTGACGATGGCGTTGTTTTGCGAAAAGATGCCGTTGCCAGCAATTATCGACCGATTGACGCTTGGTCCCGCTGCTATTATCAATCAAGCAGATACGGGGCTGGAATTGGGTTGCAACGCAGATCTTACCATTTTTGACCCGGAAGCCGAGGAGGTAGTGGATGTTGATAGCTGGCGTTCGCGAGGCTTGAATAGCCCATTCCTGGGACAAGCCCTGAAAGGAAAAGTGATGGCTACTTTTCTTGAGGGCAAGCGGGTATTTGGCTGAATCGTTTCCGATGGTGGTGAAATAACCGCTTGCGATTTAGAGCGCTTTACCCGGATCGAAAGACTCGATTTTAAGACCCTGACTGCCATAGCCGGTCGCTTCCGCATCCAGATTTTGATCAAGTTTGATCATAAGCCGTAGGTCATTGGCAGAATCTGCATGGGAGAGCGCGTCCTGATAACTAATTTGGCCTGATTTATAGAGGTCAAACAGCGCCTGGTCGTAGGTCTGCATGCCCGATTCTCGGGATTTTGTCATCAAAGGTTTGATTTCGTGAAATGCACCGGATCGAATCTGATCCGCCATTAAAGGTGTGTTGAGCAGTACCTCGATTACCGGCTGACGGCTTTTGCCATCGACGCTAGGGATCAGTTGTTGCGCTACAATCGCTTTAAGATTCAGGGACAGATCCATCAAAATCTGATGGTGGCTGTCTTCAGGGAAAAATCCGACAATGCGATCCATTGCCTGGTTGGCGTTGTTGGCATGCAGGGTTGCAAGGCAAAGATGACCTGTTTCGGCAAAGGCGATTGCGTGCGCCATCGCCTCACGGGTTCGTATTTCGCCAATCATGATGACATCGGGAGCCTGTCGCAGTGTGTTTTTTAGTCCAACCTCAAACGATTCGGTGTCAATACCTACCTCACGTTGGGTAATTATGCAGTTTTTGTGTTGGTGCAGGTACTCGATTGGGTCTTCGATACTGATGATATGCCCGTTACTATTCTGGTTTCGATGGCCAATCATCGCAGCCAGTGATGTAGATTTACCACTTCCAGTTGCACCAACGATGAAGACCAGCCCGCGTTTGACCATCGATAGCTCTTTAATGGTATCAGGTAGGCCAAGTTCGTCCATTTGTGGTATTTCGGTTTGAATGCGTCGTAATACCATGCCGGCTAAATTACGCTGAAAGAAAGCACTGACCCTGAATCGCCCAACTCCGGAAGCGCTGATCGCAAAGTTGCATTCATGGGTTTCGAGAAACTCTTTACGCTGAGCTTCGGACATTACCGAAAGCACGGTATTCTGAGCCTGTTCTGCAGTTAGAGGCTGCTTGGTAACGGGTACAGTTTTTCCCATTATCTTCAGCGTGGGCGGGACTCCGGCACTGATAAAGAGGTCAGATGCTTCTTTATCGACCATGATGCGTAACAATTCGTCAAATTTCATATGAACTCTTAATCAGACCTTTCGGTAGTAGGGGTTTGCGATTTTTTGGGAAATGAAAAATTGCCCCAGTGCTAAAATGAGTCAGGAGATTTTGCTTTTTCCTGCGCAGCTTGTCGTGTAATTTTGCCGTCACGTAGCAGATCGGTTAAACACTGATCCAGTGTTTGCATACCCAGCGATCCACCGGTTTGTATCGCGGAGTACATCTGGGCAATTTTATCTTCACGGATCAGGTTTCTGATGGCTGGAGTCGCAATCATGATCTCGTGCGCAGCGACCCGGCCACCGCCATTTTTCTTCAGCAGTGTTTGGGAGATAACCGCTCTTAGTGATTCTGAAAGCATCGACCGCACCATGCTTTTTTCTTCCGAGGGAAACACATCGATAATCCTGTCGATGGTTTTGGCCGCAGAGGATGTGTGCAGGGTTCCGAATACTACGTGACCTGTTTCCGCCGCCGTGAGGGCCAGGCGAATGGTTTCCAGATCACGAAGCTCACCCACCAGAATTACATCCGGATCCTCCCGTAGGGCAGACCTTAGTGCTTCGTTAAAGCCGTGGGTATCTCGGTGAACTTCACGTTGATTGACCAGACATTTTTTACTTTCATGAACAAATTCGATCGGATCTTCAATGGTCAGGATGTGCTCATAACGATTGTCGTTGATGTAATCGATCATCGCCGCCAGGGTTGTACTCTTACCTGAACCGGTTGGCCCTGTTACCAAAACCAGTCCCCTTGGGGTAGCGGCAATATCTTTAAAAATTGAACCCTGGCCAAGGTCTTCCATCGTCAATACCTTGGAGGGAATGGTTCTGAATACCGCAGCAGAGCCTCTATTCTGGTTGAAGGCGTTGACCCTGAACCGGGCAATTCCCGGTACTTCGAAGGAGAAATCTGTTTCCAGTTTTTCCTCGTAGTCCTTACGCTGTTGATCGTTCATGATCTCGTACACCAGCGAATGGGCTTCGGTTTGTGTGAGAGCAGGCAGGTTAATACGGCGAACATCACCGTCAACACGGATCATTGGGGGTAGGCCCGCGGAGAGGTGTAGGTCTGATGCATTCTGTTTTACACAGAATGCCAGCATTTCAGTGATATCCATATTCGCCCTCGATATCGGTTTATAATGGTGCCTGATACCTCATCAAAGATGATATGGGTTCAGGCGTTAAGGTATAAAAATATTGATGAAAGTAACATGAAAAGCATAGCTGAAAATATTCAAATAGTGACAAATGATGTTGAATATCTGGAGCAACATTATGGCCGCTCTAATGGGTCAGTAAGCCTGATAGCAGCCAGCAAAACCCAAAGCGCTGAACGGATAGCCGAGGCGTGTCAGGCCGGTGTACGAAACTTCGGCGAAAACTATCTGCAAGAGGCGCTGGAAAAGCAGCAACTGCTGGCTGAGCAGGAGATCATCTGGCACTTTATTGGCCCGATCCAGTCCCGCAAGGCGCGGGATGTCTCTATTCACTTTGACTGGGTACACAGTGTTGATCGTCTGGTGGTTGCGGAAAAGCTGAGTCGTTTTCGTCCCGTTGAAATGGAACCACTGAAGGTCTGTATCCAGGTCAATATCGACAATGAAGCCAATAAATCAGGTGTTTCTGAAGATCAGGTTGAGGTATTGGCTGAGCAGATCAATGCCCTGCCGGGTCTCGAGCTTCGAGGCTTAATGTGCCTGCCGAAACCGGAGCAGCAGTTGCTACAACAGCGAGCGCCATTTCGGAAGCTCGCTCAGCTGTTGGAAAAATTACAGCCCAGTATGCCGCAGATCGATACACTCTCTATGGGCTGTCTCTTATACACATCTGACGCTGCCGACGAACTCTAGG
>JAHRWD010000026.1 GCA_019090315.1 Pseudomonadales bacterium | reverse complement strand
CTCGAAGTGAAGCTTCACACGTGACTGCCGTAGACGTGGAAGGAACGTTGAATAGCTTTCGTGGCGACATAGAGCAGATACCCTCTATGTTTTCGGCCTTGAAACACAATGGCCAACCGCTGTATAAGCTTGCACGCCAAGGCATCGAAGTGCCGCGCGAGGCGCGTTGTGTACATATTTTTAGCAATGAACTGGTCGGGTTTGATGATTGTCAATTCGAACTCAATATCCATTGCAGCAAGGGTACCTACGTTCGGACGATTGCGGAAGAAATCGGCAAAGCTCTGCATGTCGGTGCTCATGTCACTGCATTACGTCGTGTGAGTGCGGGGCCCTTCGACGAAGACGACCTTGTTTCGCTCGATCGACTGGAAACGGAGCGGGAGAACGGCTCGTTGGATAAGTTTTTAATGCCTACTGCCAGTGCGGTAGGCCAGTGGCCAAAGGTGAGACTGACGGATGCGACCTCGTTCTACTTGAAACAAGGTCAGCCGGTTCTAGTCCCCCATGCCCCCAGTAGTGGATGGGTACGGCTCTGTGAACTGAACGGTCAGGAAGAAAGCTTCCTGGGTGTTGGTGAGGTACTGGATGATGGGCGAATTGCGCCCAGACGATTGGTGGTGGGTTAGGTAACCCGTCGTACATATAGGAACGAAGTGACTGTAAATATGCGCGGTTGGCTTCGAGAATAAAAGTCAACGCATATTAAAGGAGAACTAAACGATGGCATTAAACGCCGAAACTAAAGCAGAGATTGTTAAGGAATATCAAACGGAAGAGGGCGACACAGGGTCGCCGGAAGTACAGGTGGCACTGCTAACGCATAACATCAATTCGTTGCAGGGCCATTTTAGTGACCACCGCAAGGACCACCATTCGCGTCGCGGATTGATCCGTATGGTAAACCAGCGTCGTAAGTTGCTTGATTATCTGAAAAGAAAAGATGCCGATCGTTACCTTGCCTTGATTGCGAGTCTTGGTCTGCGTCGATAGAAATGGGCGTCGGCTGACGTAGATGCCGATGGATAAGGAATGAAAAAGAATCCAATACAGGAATAAAAAGTGAACCCAATTACAAAAACATTTACCTATGGTGATCATCAAGTTACTTTGGAAACTGGCCGCGTAGCGCGCCAGGCTTCCGGAGCCGTGATGGTAACTATGGATGAAACCGTCGTTCTGGTTACCGCTGTTGCGCGTAAGAAACAAAAACCAGGACAGTCATTTTTCCCTTTGACGGTTAATTACCAGGAAAAAACCTATGCAACCGGTCGAATCCCCGGTGGTTTTTTCAAACGTGAAGGCCGTCCTTCAGAAAAAGAAACCCTGACATCACGACTGATTGATCGTCCGATTCGTCCATTGTTTCCAAAAGGATTCATGAACGAAGTCCAGGTCATCTGTACCGTTATGTCTTCAAACCGCATGATCGATCCAGATATTCCTGCATTGATTGGTGCATCTGCCGCATTAGGATTATCTGGTGTACCCTTCGCAGGACCACTGGGTGCAGCCCGCGTTGGTTATGTTGAAGGCGCTTATGTGCTGAACCCTGGTTACGCCGAGCTGAAAGAATCTGACCTCGACATGGTAGTAGCAGGAACCCGTGATGCTGTATTGATGGTTGAATCCGAAGCCAAAGAGCTAAGCGAAGATGAGATGCTGGGTGCCGTTCTTTACGCTCACCAGGAGATGCAGGTTGTTGTTGATGCGGTTAGCGAATTAGTTGCCGAAGCCGGTAAACCCGCATGGGACTGGACACCGGTCGCAGAAAACGCTGCGTTGGTTGATGCGGTTAGCCAACAGGCGGGAGCCGGTATTGGTGAAGCCTATCGTATTACTGAGAAAACCGCCCGACAGGATCAACTCTCCGTATTAAAAGCTAGCGCAATTGAAGCGCTTTGCGGTGAAGGCTCTGACTACGCTGAAGATGATGTGAAGGATGCGTTCTCAGGACTGGAAAAAGGTGTTGTGCGTAGCCGTGTTTTAGATGGCGAGCCTCGTATTGATGGTCGTGACCTTTCCACTGTACGTGGTCTGGGAATCGAAACTGGAATTTTGCCCCGTGTACACGGTTCATCGCTTTTCACCCGTGGTGAAACCCAGGCGATCGTTGCCGCTACCCTTGGTACTGTGCGCGATGCTGCGATTGTGGATGCACTAGAAGGCAGCTACCGCGATCACTTTATGCTGCACTATAACTTCCCTCCCTACAGTGTTGGTGAAACCGGCATGGTTGGTAGCCCTAAACGTCGTGAAATTGGTCATGGTCGTCTTGCACGCCGTGGACTTGCGGCGGTTCTTCCTACTGTTGAAGAGTTCCCGTACACCGTTCGATTGGTTTCGGAAATCACGGAATCAAACGGTTCTAGCTCAATGGCTTCTGTTTGTGGCGGTAGTCTGGCACTAATGGACGCAGGTGTTCCTTTGAAAGCTCCGGTTGCTGGTATTGCAATGGGTCTTATTAAGGACGGCGAGCGTTTTGCTGTATTGACCGATATTCTGGGTGATGAAGATCACCTTGGCGATATGGACTTCAAAGTCGCCGGTACAGAATCTGGCGTAACCGCTCTTCAAATGGATATCAAGATTCAGGGTATCACCGAAGAGATTATGGAAGCTGCGCTGACTCAGGCTAGTGCTGCACGACTTAATATCCTTGGCCAAATGAATCAGGTGCTAGCTAGCTCGCGCACTGAATTGTCTGATCACGCGCCTCAAATGAGCACCGTTAAGGTAGCGCCTGACAAGATCCGTGACATCATCGGTAAAGGCGGCGCAACAATCCGTTCTATTACTGAAGAGACTGGCGCAACCGTTGATATTGACGACAACGGTACAGTGACTGTTTACGCAGAAACTCAAGAATCAATGAGTGCTGCACTGAACCGTATCGAAAGCATCACCGCTGAAGCTGAAGTGGGCGCTATCTACACTGGTAAAGTGGCTCGTATTGTTGATTTCGGAGCATTTGTAACGATTCTTCCAGGTAAAGATGGTTTGGTTCACATCTCTCAAATCGCTGAAGAGCGTGTTGAGAACGTGACTGATTATCTAAGCGAAGGGCAAGAGATCAAGGTGAAGGTTCTGGATGTGGATAACCGCGGTCGAATCAAGCTGAGCATGAAGGAAGTTGGCGAAGCGGAGGGATAGTTCTTCCGTTAGTTAATCGACCGGGAGTGTAGATACTTCTGATAGATATAAAAAAGCCGCTGATGTTATCAGCGGCTTTTTTTTGCCTAGGGATTGATGAGGCTAAGGCTTAATGCCTAAGTCCCTCCAGTTGCCCAAACTATCCTAAGTGGGTTCGAATAAAATCACCCATCTGGTCAATCGCTTTTTTACCATCGGAGATAATCGGCGCGTAGTGAGGGAATACGTGAACCATCTCTTCCCACTCCTGTAAAGTTACGTTAACCCCCGCAGCCTTGGCGTTTTTCGCAAGTAGACGTGAGTCATCTAGCAATACCTCTGCGGTACCTACCTGAATCAACATCGGCGGCAGACCAGTTAAGTCAGAAAATACCGGCGATGCTTCCGGGTTTTTGGGGTCAGCACCGGCAAGATACATATCCGCCATCATGGTCAGGCTTTCTCGCGAAACCATAGGGTCTTCTTCGGCTCTGGAGTCCATTGAATCTGAACTGTGGGTTAGATCCGCCCAGGGCGACAGTAGAATAGCTGCGCTGGGTAATGGAATATTTTGGTCGCGTAGTTTTACCAGTGTAGCTACGGTCAAACCACCACCTGCTGAGTCACCAGCAATTATGATGTTTTCAGCTTTCACACCGGTACCGAGCAACCATTGATAGGCTTTAACCGCATCGCGCAGTGCGCAGGGAAACTGGCCTTCCGGAGCAAGTTCATAATCGACCGCAAAACCCTTGATGCCCGCTGCACGGCTGATATCTGCAACCAGGCTTTGGTGGGTAGTCAATGATCCAATAACGTAGCCGCCACCGTGAAGATAAAACAGAACCGAGTCTGACTTGGTCTTGCCAATAGTGGTGAACTGTGACGAAACTCCGTCCGCAGAAACATGCTCAATGGCAACGTCATCACCAATAGGAAACGCGCCGCCAATTTGTTCGTAGCCATTTCTCATATCTTCTAATGTGCGCTCTTCATCATCTGCACCAGCGCCCGCAGCGAGTAATGCCTTAAATGCTTCAACTTCCTGATTAGCCATATCCTTTTACCTTTTTATAGTTATTGTGAGACCGTTGCACGAGAGCTATTTTGTTTCCATGCGGCGTTAGAAAAGTGCTCAATTGGTCATTTACACCTGTAAACTCCCTCTCTGCGCGCATTTTCGCCTTGCCTGAAAACAAAATCATCTCCCGTGCAAAGGTCTCATCGAGTGGATTTCTACTTATTTGCTCTATTTTCTACAAGATGATCGACAACAGCTGGTTCCGCAAGCGTGCTGGTATCACCCAGGCTATCGAGCTCGTTGGCTGCGACCTTGCGCAATATTCGGCGCATGATCTTACCGGAACGAGTTTTTGGTAGAGCAGGTGCCCATTGAATGATGTCGGGTTTGGCGATAGGGCCAATCTCGACTGAAACCATTGCAACCAGCTCTTTTCGTAACGCATCGCTAGGTTCAACGTCGTGCATCAAAGTTACATAGGCGTAGATGCCCTGGCCCTTAATATCGTGGGGGTAGCCAACTACGGCTGCTTCGGCTACTGCTTCATGTAATACCAGCGCGCTCTCAACTTCAGCGGTTCCCATACGGTGACCGGAAACATTTAGCACGTCGTCCACGCGCCCCGTAATCCAGTAATAACCATCTTCGTCGCGTCGTGCGCCATCACCGGTAAAGTAGTAGCCAGCGTAAGTGCTGAAATAGGTATCAATACAACGTTGATGGTCGCCGTAAACTGAGCGTATCTGCCCAGGCCATGAGCGTGAAATCGCCAGGTTGCCAGACGCGGCGCCTTCCAGTACTTTGCCTTCAGGGTCAAGCAAACATAGCTCCACGCCAAAAAATGGCAGTGTTGCGGAGCCGGCTTTCATATCAATTGCGCCGGGCAGTGGTGTAATCATGATGCCACCGGTTTCGGTCTGCCACCAGGTATCGACGATGGGGCAACGTGATTCCCCAATGACGCGGAAATACCATTCCCAGGCTTCCGGGTTGATGGGCTCGCCTACGGTGCCAAGGGTGCGTAGCGAAGCGCGGGATGTGCCGGTTACATACTCATCACCCTGCCCCATCAATGCGCGCAATGCGGTGGGTGCGGTGTAGAAAATATTGACCTTATGTTTGTCGATCACCTGCCAGAACCGTGAGGCATCGGGGTAGGTCGGAATGCCCTCAAATAGCAGCGTGGTCGCGCCGTTGGCGAGGGGTCCGTAAACGATATAGGAGTGCCCCGTTACCCAGCCGACATCGGCGGTACACCAGTAGATGTCACCATCGTGATAATCGAATACATATTTGTGGGTCATCGCAGCTTGCAGCATATAGCCGCCGGTGGTGTGCAAAACGCCTTTGGGTTTGCCGGTGGAGCCAGAGGTATAGAGGATAAATAGTGGGTCTTCCGAATCCATCTGTTCGGGTTCGCATACTGCTTCTACCCTTTCGGCTTCTTCATGCAACCATACGTCTCGACCAGAAGCCATATTGATATCGCCGCCGGTTCGTTTCACTACGATTACCGTATGAACATCGGGACAGCTTTCCAGAGCGGTATCTGCGTTGGTTTTTAACGGTACATTTTTTCCTCCCCGAAGGCCCTGGTCGGCGGTAATCAGTACCTGGCAATCGGAGTCGAGAATCCGGTCTTTTAACGCAGTTGGAGAGAAGCCGCCAAATACTACCGAATGCACCGCACCGATTCGAGCGCAAGCCAGCATCGCGTAGGATGCCTGGGGAATCATTGGCATATAGATGCAGACCCGGTCGCCTTTTTTGACGCCGCGTTGCTTCAATACATTAGCGAGCCGGCAGACTTCGTCATGCAGCTGGTTGTAGGTGATTTTAGAGTCTTCGGCCGGGTTGTCGCCTTCCCAGATAATGGCTACCTGATCGCCCCGTTGTTCGAGATGGCGATCGATACAGTTGTAGGAGGCGTTGAGTTTACCGTTTTCAAACCAACGTGCTTCGCCCTTGCTGAAATCAAAGGAGCTGACCTTGTCCCAGGGCTGCGTCCAGTCGAGAAACTGCTTAGCCTGTTCAGACCAGAATTGATCCGGCTGCTCAAGCGACGCCTTATACATCGTCTGGTACTGCTCTAATGAGATGTGCGCGCGCTGGCGAGCCTGTTCCGGAACCTTATGCAGGTGTATTTCTGACACTTTTCTCTTCCTCTAAATCGAATATTTAGTCAAAAGGCATGTAGATAATGAGTGGCCTTATTGAATGCTGAGACGGTTGTATAAGTTGTACTTATGAATAGTTTTTATAGTCCACCATTTCATAGTCTGGGGTGGCAAAAGTCAATACTGAAGAGAGTGCTGAAGGTACAAAACGTTGACAGCAGTGACCTACATTGGCGGTCAATACCTATGGTATGAATTAGATAGGGGTGTTGTCCTGCGCAGTCATCACGATTTGAATATCTATTATGTTTTACGGATGACTGCGGGTGAAAATTTGGGGCAACCTTTTGGGAGTGTCAGGCGACCTGGACAGGGATAGAGTTTGAGGAATGGCTAACGCTATTGTCAGCATTAAGATAAACCAGAGTAGGTTTGAAGTGTGTCAGCTGAGCTTCGGAGTAACCGGAATATGCGCAGATGATAATGCGATCCCCTGGGCCTGCTTTGTGGGCAGCTGCACCGTTTACAGAGATGGTGCCGGTGTTGGTTTCAGCCCGGATCGCGTAGGTGGTGAAACGCTCGCCGTTATCCACATTGTATATTTGAATCTGCTCGTACTCGCGGATTCCTGATAGATCCAGTAGCTTGCCATCAATTGCGCAGGAGCCTTCATACTCCAGCTCAGAGTGAGTGACATGGGCCTTATGCAGCTTGGCCTTTAGCATGATGGTTTGCATTACAGATTTACCTCTATCCCCTTTTTTATGTAATAGCGTTGATGAAATTGTTTGGGTTTCTTTTGGCGGGCTAGTATGCCCGAAACGGTTTTTCCGTTCAAACGCTAAAAGCAATATTGTCGATTAATCGAACAGTTCCCAGTTTTGCTGCTACCAGAATAACCAGATCTTGCTGATCAGCTGATGCTTTCTTTAGCGAACGTTGATCACAGATGGAAAAATAATCGACTTCAAAGCCGCTCTCTTCCAGTTTCTCTGTAGCTTCCCTTTCCAGTTCAACATAATTACGCTGCCCGGTTATTATTTTATTTTTATAAATATTTAAATTCAGATGCAAAAGAGGGGCAATTTCTGCATCAGTTGGGCGCAGGTTACCATTGCGTGAGCTTAAAGCCAAGCCGCTGGATTCTCGAACCGTTGGCATCGGAATAATATCGATCGGCATGCAAAGATCCGCCACCATTTTTCTGACAATTGCGAGCTGTTGGTAATCTTTTTCCCCAAAAACAGCGATATCAGGCTGGATAATGTTAAACAGTTTGCAGACCACTGTTGTGACGCCGCCAAAGTGCCCAGGCCGGTTAGCTCCGCACAGTACATTGGCGATATCAGGGGTGCCTACGCGTATTTGATCGTCTAGTCCGAAGGGGTACATCTCAGTGGCGCTGGGGGCGAATAGCAAATCTGCCCCCTGTTTGATCAGTTGCCCGCTATCCCGTTCGAGGGTGCGAGGGTAGGCGTCAAAATCTTCATTTGGGCCAAATTGCATGGGGTTTACAAAGATACTGGCTGCCACGTAATCAGCGTTCTCTCGAGCGGTTTCAATCAGTTTCAGGTGGCCCGAGTGAAGATTGCCCATGGTAGGTACAAAGCCAATGGTCTTGCCCTCAATTCTTGCGTTATTGAGGGCGTCACGGGTCTCTTTAATGGTGTGGAGGCAGTGCATTTTAATGAATTAGAAACAGTGTTCGATAGCTGGGAACCGACCGCTTCGTACTGCTTGCCCGTATAGCTCAATCGCCTGCTGGATTGAGCTTGCTTCAGGCATGAAGTTTTTGACGAACTTGGGTGGTGTATGAGGGGTAACGCCAAGCATGTCATGCAATACCAGAATCTGACCATCGGTATCGGGGCCTGCGCCAATGCCAATAACCGGAATGTCGACCAGAGTGCAAATTTCAGCAGCCAAAGTGGCGGGGATTAGCTCAATTAACAGCAGGTCAGCGCCTGCTTGCTGCAAATCCAACGCTTCCTGCTTCATTAGATCGGCCTGTTCCTGCTCGCGCCCTTGAACCCGGTAACCGCCCAGTTTGTGAACCTGCTGAGGTGCCAGACCAATGTGGGCGCAGGTGGGTATGCCGTAATCATTAAGGCGTTGTATTGTGGGAACGATATGGCCACTTTTTTCCAGTTTTATCACCTCTGCGCCCGCCTGCATCAGGCGTGTGGCATTCTCCATTGCTAGTTCATCGGTGCGATAGCTCATAAATGGCATATCGGAAATCAGCAGGCTTTTTGGACGGCTCTGGGCAACGCAGCGGGTATGGTAAACCATATCATCCATGGTGACTGGAACCGTACTGCTCTTCCCCTGGAGCACCATGCCCAGTGAATCCCCGACCAGGATAACCTCAATTTCAGCATCACTCACCACCTGCGCAAAACTGGAGTCGTAAGCGGTCAGGCAGGCAAATTTATCGCCATTTTGTTTGATCTTGCTGAGTGTACGTAGGGTTATATTTTTCATCGGATTAAATCAGTTTGGGTCCGGGGTTAAAGTAGTGTCGGCCTCGGCGGGTGGTTTGAATCTGCTCGACCAATAGCTGAAAACCTTGCTCATCATTGACGAAGTCGACCTCCGCCGCATTAACAATTAACAGCGGTGAGCGGTCATAATAATGGAAAAAGCGGGTGTAGGCCTCATTAATCTTATCCAGATAATCCCTGCGAACGGTCTGTTCGTAGGGGATGCCTCGTTTCTGAATCCGCTGGCTGAGCACCGCAGTTGGGGCCTGTAGATAAATCACTAAATCAGGTGTAGGCACATCGACGGTGAGATGATCGTAAATTTGATCATAAAGGTTAAGTTCTGCTTCATTGAGGATTAAGGCCGCGAACAATCGATCTTTTTCGATTAAAAAATCAGAGATGCGAACCGGTGTAAAGATATCGCTCTGGCGCATCGCCTGGGTTTGTTCCGCACGTTGCAGCAGAAAGAACAGCTGGGTTGCAAGGGCTGACCGATTGGGGTTGCGGTAAAAATCGGCTAAAAACGGGTTTTGATCCGCAGCTTCCAGCAACGTGTCGTAATTGAAGGTTGATGCCAGGCGCTTCACCAGAGTGGTTTTGCCAACTCCTATGGGGCCTTCAACGACAATGTACTTAGGTGGGTCGGTGGTATACATGTTGGCTTAACAACTGGAACAGGGGGCGGGCATTATGCTGAATGGCTCCGCCGTTCCAGCGAAGTCGGTGGCTGGGCCTGTGGAATGGGCTGGTTTGCCGGCTGATATTTTGCGACGATTTTTAATGGCTTGAAATCCGGTTTATTTACGGCGTCCTGTAACGATACACCCGATGGCAGCCTGAGATTATTCGCAATTTCGGATAGCGGTTGAACTACAAAGCTCCTATTCATCAACTCCGGATGTGGAATTTGCAGTCGCTCGGAGCGGGTCTGCTGATTTCCAAATAATAAAATATCAAGATCCAGGGTGCGGGACTGCCAGCGGCTATGAGAGCGGGTCCGGCCATGTTGCTGCTCTATCAGCTGCAGCTCATCCAGCAGCTGCTCAGCACTGAGCTGGGTGTAGAGCTCGACTACCGCATTGATGTAATTTGGCTGATCTGTGTTGGAGCTGGTATCGCCGCGCAGTGGTTCGCTGAGATAGAGGCTTGAAACTCTTTCGCGACGACACAGACGGATCTCGCCGAGTTGATCACAGGCGTTCTGGATTCGTTGTTGGGGGTTGTCGAGGTTACCCCCAAGGCCGATAAAGCTGCGGATCCAGGGTTTCATGGGTTGTTGTTACCCTGGGGTTTCCTGCGGCGTGGTTTCGAGCGTTTTCTTTTGTTGCTGTTACCCGGCAGCGCATCAATGAGTAGATCACGTTGCTCTTTGCTGGCGTCCTGGAATTCGGTCCACCACTGCCCAGCCAGGTCAAGTTGCTCACCGGATTGTTCGCGCAATAGCAAAAAGTCATAAGCTGCGCGAAATCTGGGGTGTTCAAGCATTGGATAGATGCGGTTTTTTCTGCGCTGGACTAATCGGGGTTGTAGTTCCCAAATTTCACGGATGTTCTGGGTAAAGCGTTTCGGAATCGAAACGTAGGATTGCTGTGCAGCGATCGCCATTTGTGAAGCTTTTTGCAGTGCCGGAACTGGTGGTTCGCCATCCTCGATAAGCTGTTGGTAGCGTTGATTAGCTTGAGGCCACAATAGAACTGAAAACAGGAAGGCGGGTACCACAGGCTTACCCTGTTCAACTCGATTGTCGCTATTGATCAATGCCTGGCTGATGAAAAGCTGCAGTGATTCATCGCTACGAATGAGCGTGTTTGCTTCGGGGAACAGTGCTTCAAATAGCCCGTATTGAAGCATCATGTGGTAAGTTTCATGCCCATAGCCCGCGAGGAACAGCTTGTTCACCTCCTCAAACAGGCGTGCCGGGGAAACATCCTGCAACAGCATTGCATTTTCCCTGATAGGCGCAGCAGTTTCGGGGCTCAGTTCAAATGCAAGTTTTGATGCCAGCCGAATGGCACGGATCATCCGTACCGGGTCTTCCCGGTAGCGCTGTAACGGATCGCCAATAATCCTCAGCTTTCGCTGCTCTATATCCTTAAGCCCGCCGGTATAGTCGATCAGGCTGTAATCTTTTATATCGTAATAGAGCGCGTTGACGGTGAAATCTCGTCGAAAGGCATCCTCTTCAATCGAACCAAACTTGTTGTCACGGATAATTTGACCGGTTGAGCCAAGCTGAAATGGATCTTTGCCTTCCTGATCGGGCGGGTTTTCGGTCGATGCCCGGAAGGTAGAAACCTCGATGGTTTCACGGCCATCCCGCACATGTACGATCTGAAAGCGCCGTCCGATGATTCTTGAACGCTTGAACAGGCGGTGGATCTGCTCCGGGGTAGCGTCGGTAGCCACATCAAAATCCTTGGGTTTGATGCCAAGTAATGGGTCACGAACGCCGCCGCCAACCAGCAATGCGCGAAAACCGGCATCGGATAATCCTTGCAGTACCTTTAGGGCTGCAGGGCTAAGTATGCCGCGTGAAAGCGTATGGTCACTTCTGGGAATGACCGCGTGTAAACCTTTAGGTGGTTCGGATCTGGATGCCAAAATAGTGCAGTAGAATGAAAAATGGAAGTTGGAGAGCAGGATGCAAGTAAGGGGAGATTCTAGCGGATACAAGCCGGAACGGAAAGAGGCGAGTATGTGTTTGCATACTCGCCTCTTATTTACACCGGAATACTATTTGATGCTTCAATACCCAATTTATTATTTTTAATTGACTGGGTTATGTAAGTTACAAATCCTTCCCAACAGTTTTTTCGGCTCAGATAATTACGTTTTTATTATTATTGATCTGTTTGCCCTATTTTTATTATTTATTGTTTTTATTATTTTTGTCTTACACATTCTATATAGCGGGAAGTGTGCCAACTGTGGCGAAACGTTATAAAACAGTACGTTAGTGAGAATTAGAGCATAGATCGGTG
The DNA here is from genome assembly GCA_019090315.1 of Pseudomonadales bacterium. GTDB lineage: Bacteria > Pseudomonadota > Gammaproteobacteria > Pseudomonadales > JAHRWD01 > JAHRWD01. The sequence goes on along the minus strand of JAHRWD010000026.1, from coordinate 1,917 downwards.
CAGGTGTTACCGGTGTAGTGTTACCGTTCTACACATATTCGAGTTCAAAATGTTACCGGTAACATCGGGTCTTCGATTTTTTAGAGGGCTTGTACATGACGCTGCCTCGGTACATCGTCAGGATTATCTTGTCCGGTTCGGTTGATCTGACAGGGTATTAGCTCGGGCGGTTGCGGGGAATACCGTAACGTTGGCGTCGTTCCCACAGGGATTTTCTGCTGATTCCGAGTTTGCGTGCTAACTCCGTTTCATTCATATCGGATTCATGTTCGGTGACAAACTGGACAAAGTAATCCTCCATAGAGAGGGCTTTTTCGATCTGCTCTTCATTTTCATATTGCTGTAGAGACAGGTGAGAGCTGTCGATCTGGTTGTTGTCAGATAGTACTATCGCCCGTTCTATCGCATTTTCGAGCTCCCTGACATTGCCGGGCCAGTTGTGTTGGCTGATGGCGTTGGTTGCACGATCAGTGAACGTCATTGCAGGGTGGTTGAGTTTTTTGCAGAGCTTATCGAGAATTGCATGTGCAAGTTCGAGGCAGTCATTGCTACGCTCACGCAGTGGCGGAACAAAAAGTGGCATCACATTGATACGGTAAAAAAGATCCTCACGAAACTGTTTGTCTGCGACCATTTGGGTGAGATCCCGATGGGTTGCGCTGATAAGTCGAACGTTGACGCTGATCGGAGAAACGGCCCCAAGTCGCCGTACTTCACCCTCCTGCAGCACCCTTAGCAGTCGAGCTTGTGCCTCAATGGGTAGCTCGCCAATCTCATCAAGCAGTAATGTTCCACCATCTGCGGCCTCAATCAGGCCGCTGCGGTCGTCGTTCGCTCCGGTAAATGCGCCTTTGGTGTGACCAAACAGCTCAGACTCAATCAACGACTCGGGAATGGCTGCGCAGTTAACCGAAATGAGCGGCGCTTCTTTACGTGCGCCCAGAGCATGAATCGATTTGGCCACCAGCTCTTTTCCGGTGCCAGACTCACCCTGGATTAAAACGGTTGTATCGGTCATTGCAACTTTGCGAATGGTACTGAAAAGTTTATTCATGGCAAGGCTGCTTCCGACCATGCCCCCCAGGCCGGTATTCTTATCGATCGGTTCTTCGGGGTTTTTGGTTGCGGGTTCTGAAGCTGCTTTTTCGGTCAGGATTCTGGCTACCGTTGATAACATCTCTTTGTGATCGAAGGGTTTGGCAATGTAGTCAACCGCTCCGAGCTTCATCGAATCCACCGCGGAGCGCAGACTGGCGTAGCTGGTCATGATCAGTACAGGAATGCTCTTTGCCTTTTCGATCATCTCCGTTCCGGGAGCGCCCGGTAGACGCAGGTCACTGATAATCATGTTGAAATCGGTGAGCTTTAGCTGGGACGCCTCTTCGACTGATCCAGCTTCCACAACCCGGTAGTGATTGCGCTCCAGCAGTTTTTTAAGAGCCATGCGGATGATCTCTTCATCTTCGACAATGAGAATGCTGTTCATGAGTGATGACTTTTTTGATTCCACATAGAGCGCTATGGTAGCACTTGTTGGTGCATGTAATCAGGCTTTCCCTAGTACTCCATCAATACAACCTTGTCGAAGTACTAGGTGCTAAGAGGAAGAACTATAACGATTTTTGTACCCGTATTATCGTCATATAGCGGACTATGGACCTCGATCCGTCCTGCATGGTTGTTGACAATATTAAAGGCAACGGCCATGCCTAGCCCCGTGCCCTCGCCCGGGGCTTTTGTGGTGAAAAATGGCTCGAATATTCGGCTCTGGAGCTTGGCGGGTATTCCCGGACCCTGGTCAACTATTTCGGTGGATACCGTATCTGCACTGATGAACTGCCGCACTTCGATCTTGTCGCCGGGCCTTGAAACACTTAGCGCATTGGACAGCAGGTTGACAAATACCTGCTGAAGTTG
>JAHRWD010000025.1 GCA_019090315.1 Pseudomonadales bacterium | reverse complement strand
GCGAATAGTGGTTCTATGTAATGAAAATGATGGTGAAATCTGGCCAAAATCAGCTTTTCCGCAGTAGGCTTCTATTCTCGGACAGGCTCCTAACCACCACCAATTGCGGCCACTACCTCAACTCTGTCAGCTTCCCGTAGCATCTGAGTCGGGTGCAAACCAGCAGGGATAATTTCGAGATTAATTTCAACGGCGATGCGTTTGTCCTGCAATCCCATATGAACAACCAGATCCGCTACCGAGAGAGGTTCTTCAAAGGTTGCTGACTCACCGTTAAGGATAATATTCATTGATTAATCACCTTCACTAATTGCCGTCATCATGCGGTGCAAGCTGCTTAAAAGCGGCCCATACCAATAGCAACCATCCGGCAAGAAACGCCAGACCGCCTACAGGCGTCACTACTCCCAAATATTTGGTGCCGGTAAATACCAGCAAATAGAGGCTACCAGAAAAAAGAATGGTTCCTGCAAGAAATAGTATGGCGACCCATTTTAATGCAACCGCATTGGTAAATTGAAAATTGATCGCGGCAACAACTACAAGCGCCAGCGCATGATAGAGCTGATAATCAACTGCGGTGTGGTATGTGCCCAGCTGGGACTCGCTCAGTATCGGCTTTAAACCGTGCGCTCCAAATGCACCAAACCCGACGGCTAAAAAAGCCGACAGCGCACCGAGCGCTAATATAGTTTGAGGTTTCATAGTTGAGGTGATCCGAAAGGCCGAGTTGAGAAACACTAGTACTCTGACAACCAGTTTAACGAAATTTTCGCCATAAAAAAAACCGCCAGACTCTTCAAATCTGGCGGTTTTACATGATCCATTGCTATGGCGTGCGCCGGCAACCTGTCAGTTTTAGGGCTCCAACGAGACCCTGAGCTTTTTCATCGCATTGCTTTCCAGCTGACGGATCCGTTCGGCAGAAACCTTGTAGGTTTTTGCCAGATCATGCAGCGTTTGTTTTTTCTCAGACAACCAGCGTTTGGCCAGAATATCGCGGCTTCTATCATCCAGCTCCGCCATTGCATTTTCAAGATTCTGGTTGCTGTTCTCGGTCCAGTCACTGGCCTCGATCAACAGCGAAGGATCCGCTTCCGCATCTTCAAGAAAATATGCCGGTGCCTGACTTACCCGCTCTTCATCTTCATCCGGAGCACCATCAAAGGATGCATCATAGGCGCTGAGTCTGCCTTCCATCTGTCGCACTACTTTGGGTTCGACACCAAGGTCTTTAGCGACCGCTTCAACCTCTTCATTGCTGAACCAGCCAAGACGTTTTTTGGCGCTACGCAGATTAAAGAACAATTTACGCTGTGCTTTGGTGGTCGCAACCTTAACGATACGCCAGTTTTTCAGGATAAATTCATGCATCTCTGCTTTGATCCAGTGCACAGCAAAGGAAACAAGCCGCACACCAACCTCAGGATTAAAACGCTTTACCGCTTTCATTAACCCGACGTTACCTTCCTGAATCAGATCAGCCTGAGACAATCCATAACCGTTGTAACCACGGGCAATATGAACCACAAACCGCAGGTGAGCCATCACCAGCCTACGCGCGGCCTCGACATCACCTTCGTAATAAAGCGCTTCACCCAGCTGCTGCTCCTCTTCTCTAGTTAACATAGGAGTAGAGCCGATTGACTGTATGTACGCGTTGAGATCACTCCCCGGTACGATTGCTGTGATAGGTTGCATTGGCATAGCAGACATATTCATTCCCCTTCTTACTGATGACACAATTTTAGCACTTGCATACTGAGAGTGCTAACTGGCACAAAAGTTCCATTGAGACCGCTGAATGAGAGCGCTTTTTCAATCAGTCAAAACTGTATTTACGTACGGATATCCAGGCTCCGATAAGCCCCAACAGCGTGCCAAGGCCTAATAATCCGAGGATAAAATTCAGGTCAGGAGAGACAAATTCGAACTGTGCGCCGTACAGCTCTATAAGCCGATCAATAGGCTGGCGAACCCATAATATGGTCAACTCAGCCATGATCAGCGCCACCAGCGCACCACCAAAACCGTAGTAGAGACCGGAGTACAAAAATGGCCTGCGGGCAAATGCGGCTGTGCCGCCAATCAGCTTAACGACGGAGATCTCATCACTTCGGTTTTCGACATCCATACGTATTGTGTTGCTAATCACCAGCAGCACCGCTAATGCCAGCAGTACCGCCAGCGCCCAGACCAGTCGCTGAATCAGATCAATCACACTAAACAGGCGTTGTACCCAGAGCACGTCTAACTGGGCCTGATCCACCTGCTCAAGCTGCTCAAGTTCGACCACCAGTTGTTGCAATTCGGCAAGCTCAAGCTGCTCATGTTTAGGAGTCATATTAATCCAGGCCGGTAGCGGATTGCCATCCAGTTGTGCCAGCACATCCGCCAGATCTGACCAACCACTGAACTCCTCCAGCGCCTGAGCCGACGAGATAAAATGGCATGATTCAATCCGTGGATCATCACAGCGTTTATCCGCAAATTGTTTCGCTTCCGCTTCTGGTAGGTCAACCTGTAAATAAACGTGGATATTGGCCTGCTGATCAAAACCACTACCAAGGGTTTGGGCATTCATCAGCAAACAAATCATAATTACAGGGAGCGCCAAGGATATACCAATCACCAACCAGGTCATCAATGTCGGTAGCGGTGCCTGATAAAGGCGATTGAGGCTCTCTTTGGCGATATCCCGATGGCTTCTGAAGTATGCGGAAACCGAAATACCAAGCCCTGATATTCGGCTCGAAATAGAGTGTTTTTCATCGGGACGTATTGAGGGCGTCACCGCCCTCGGTGCTGCACTTTTACCGCGCCGGCTTGCGCCTCGCTTATTGCCTTTGCTGGGTTTCACGGTTGAACCGCCAGGAAACAGTGACTCATTACACCACCAACTGGCCCTGTTCGAGCTGCAATCGCGGATTACCCAGCTTATCAACCAGTGCCAGATCATGAGTTGCAACCAGTACGGTGGTGCCAAACTGGTTAAACTGCTGGAACAGGCCCATCACCTCTTCCGAAAGTTTTGGGTCAAGATTTCCGGTCGGCTCATCCGCAAGCAATATGGATGGCGTATTTACAATGGCGCGGGCAATACCCACCCGTTGTTGCTCACCCCCGGACAGCACCTGCGGATTAAGGTTTTCCTTGGATAGCAGCGAAACACGATCAAGGGCTGCCTGAACCCGGCGACGAATCTCGTCCGGAGAGTAACTGGCAACCCGCAGTGGCAAGGCTACGTTTTCAAATACCGATCGATCAAACAACAACCGATGTTCCTGAAATACCACCCCGAGGCCACGACGATAAAGTGGGATTTTACGGTTAGACAGCTGCTCCAACTCAACGCCATCGACCTCAATTGATCCCGTCGTGGGCCGATCAAGCAAACTGATCAAACGTAGCAATGTGCTTTTTCCCGCACCAGAATGGCCGGTTAGAAACACCATCTGTCCACGCTCGATCGAAAAGCTCACGTTGTCGAGGGCATTGTGACCGTTTTGGTAGCGCTTGGTTACTCGGTTAAATCGGATCATTGTAGGAAATTATTTTTCTCGATTGCTGGCAGTTATTCAGTTGGCTCAGACCAAACCGCATATTCATTTCCATTTGGATCTGAAAAATGAAACCGGCGACCACCGGGAAATGGAAATATTGACTGAATAATAGTTCCACCCGCCTGTTCTATTTTTGACAGGGTTGCCTCCAGGTCAGTGCTGTAGAAAATAATAAGCGCACTGCCTGTTTCTGTGGAAACACGCCGATCTGATCTAAAAAAACCGCCATCAAGGCCCTGGTTGGAGAACGCCGTATATTCCGGGCCATAATCTTCAAATTCCCAGCCAAAGACTGTTGAAAAGAAGGCTTTTGTTTTTTCAATATCCAGCGCGGGAAACTCAACGTAGTTTATTTTTTCGTGTTCATGTTTCATGGCTTTTTCCATTCGATAATCAATCTACTGCTCATGCCCATGCTCACCAGGAAACAACGCACGAATAAACTCTTCCGCATCAAACGGCTGAAGGTCATCGGCGGTTTCACCCACTCCAATAAAACGGATTGGCAATTGCAGCGAATCGGCAATAGAAAAAACGATACCGCCCTTTGCGGTGCCGTCCAGTTTGGTGATGGTCAGGCCCGTTACCGGCACACATTCGTTAAAGCTCTTTGCCTGACTCAGCGCATTTTGACCAGCACCCGCGTCTAGCACCAGCATCACTTCGTGGGGTGCATTTTCATCGATCTTTTTCATTACCCGGGTGATTTTTTTAAGCTCTTCCATCAGGTTGTCTTTGGTATGCAGGCGACCGGCGGTATCAGCAATGAGTACATCAACCTTACGTGCCTTGGCAGCTTCAATGGCATCATAGATCACCGAAGCGCTATCGGCACCGGTGTGCTGCGCGATAACCGGAACATCATTTCGCTCACCCCAAACCTGCAGTTGCTCAACCGCTGCGGCGCGGAAGGTATCACCCGCCGCTAGCATTACCGAATGCCCCTCGGACTTGAAACGGTTTGCCAATTTCCCGATGGTGGTGGTTTTCCCCGCGCCATTCACACCTATCATCAGAATTACATAGGGCGAGTGATCGGCGAGATCAGGCAATGGCTCAACACAGGGCAGCAGCAGTTCTTTCATCTCATTCTGAAGTGCCTGATAGAGCGCTCCTGAATCGGCAAGCTCGGAACGCTTTACTCGACCCGCTAGTTCCGCGACAATTTTCTGGGTAGTGTCGATACCCACATCCGCCATGATCAGCTGATCTTCCAGCTCCTCCAGCAGTGCATCGTCAACGATCTTTTTGCCGAGAAACAGGGTTCCCAGGCCTTCACCAAAACTGCTGCGGGTTTTACCAAGCCCAGCCTTTAATCGCTGAAAGAAACCCCTTTTTTCCGGTTTTTCGGGTTCGGGAGATGGTATCTCTGATGGAGAATCCGTGGTTTCTATTTCTACGTTGTCTGACTGCTCTATCGATTCCTGCTGGGCTATCGATTCCTTCTGGACAATCTCATCGATCTTTACGGGGGAATCCAGCTCCTGCTCCGACGGGTTTCCTTCAATTGATTGAGCTTCAACAGTCGGAGACGCATCCACACCCTGATCAGCAGAATCTTGCTCAACCAGACCTTGCTCTACTAATTCCTGTTCAGCTAATCCCTTATCAACTACTTCGCTGCCTGCTTCGGCCAGCTGCTCGCGATCTTTCTGCTCTTTAGCCAGCCGCTTCTTTTCCTGGCGTTTTTTTCTACCAAACATAAGTACGTAAAAGGTCTCTGGTGACTGGGTTTCGGGAACTATTTTCGACAGGCGCCATCCTACCATTACCCAGCGCTTTCCGGTATGGTGACAGCCGTCTCAACGCTCGTTTAGTCGGTCTATTTCGCAAGCGATCGCCTCTATTTCCAGAAACTTTTCTACATTCGATAGTTGAACTAAATTTATGTCTGACTTGCCATCATCGTTGGCCAAAATTCTCGGCGGCGCTCTTTTCGCTAGCCTGCAATTTATCCTGTTCTGCACCTCTGGATACGCACAGGACTCCGGAGACATTCACGAATACCAGCTTTCAAATGGACTAAAGCTGATTGTAAAAGAGGATCACCGGGCGCCAATTTTTGTTTCTCAACTCTGGTACCGGGTGGGTTCCAGCAATGAACCCGGCGGACTGACCGGAGTTTCCCACGTACTTGAGCATATGATGTTCAAGGGCACTGAAAAAACCAGCCCCGGTGAATTTGCAGAACTGATTACCCGATACGGCGGCACTCACAATGCATTTACCAGCCGTGATTTCACCGGCTATTATCAGCTAATGCCAAGTGATCGGCTGGAGCTGGCGCTTGAGCTTGAAGCCGACCGGATGACCAATCTTCGCATTGATGAGCAGGAGTTTCAGCGTGAGCTACAGGTGGTGATGGAGGAGCGCCGACAACGCACCGATGACAGGCCCACCAGTCTGGCGTATGAACATTTTGCTGCGGTAGCCTACGCCGGAACCGGATATAGCCAACCGGTGATCGGCTGGATGAAAGATATCGAAGGGCTCACCGTAGACCAGGCCATGGCCTGGTACAAACAATGGTACGCGCCCAACAATGCCACATTGGTTGTGGTTGGCGACTTAGAACCGGACCAGGTTTTCGAACAGGTAAAACATCATTTTGGCTCAATCCCAGCCGCAACTCTGCCCCAGGCCAAACCCATCACCGGACTGGGCTATCACAGCGGTCAACGCCGCATTGAAATGATTTTAAAAACCCGACTACCGCGGCTTTACCTGGGCTTTCGGGTTCCCAACGTAATCACCGCTGAACATGCCTGGGAACCCTATGCGCTGGAGATGCTGATCGGCGTACTGGATGGCGGTTTCAGTGCTCGCATTGAAAAAGAGCTGGTTCGCGGTAGCGAGACAGCCTCTTCGGCAGGCGCAAGTTACGGCCTTTATTCGAGGGGCGACAGCCTGCTGATGCTGACCGGCGTCCCGAATCAGCAAAAAGGGTTTTCGCTTGATGGTCTGGAAACTGCGCTACTCGATCAATTAAACCGTTTTAAAACCGAACCAGTCAGTAAACAGGAACTCAAGCGGGTACGTGCCCAGTTGATAGCCCAGCGCGTATTCTCACAGGACAGCATCACCACCCAGGCCAATCGGATTGCACAGATTGAATCCCTCGGCCGATCCTGGCGCAGCATTGATGAGGAGATTACACATCTGAACGCGGTCACCGCAGAGCAGATTCAACAGGTAGCGCAGAAATACCTGACCACAGATGCTTTGAACGTGGCCAGATTACTACCCCAGCCCACCTCACCGGACAATCAGCCGAGCCAATAACTACGCCATGACCCATCCATCACCCCCAGCCGAACAAAAACCCCGATACAACAGGAAAGCGTTAAAGATGCTGGTCTTTGCACTGATCGCAGTGATTGCCCTGCTTTCGCTCACCGAGCGTGATGATTCAGATTCACCCGAAAACAATCCAGCAGAAATTTCCGGCCCAGACCAGCAAATCAAAGCGATCGAGAATATTTCACCTGAAATTGATCTGAACTGGCAAAACCCCGAAGTGCATCATTGGGTAAACAAAGACGGTGCCCGGGTGTATTTTGTTGCCAATGATCAGATACCAATGCTGGATATCCGGATGATTTTTAACGCCGGTTCAGCACGGGATGGCACCACCCCCGGCGTTGCTCGCCTGACCAATTCACTGTTGGCAGCGGGAACCAGCAGCCGTAATGCCACAGAGGTTGCAGCGGGATTTGAACAGGTAGGTGCGCAGTTTGGCCTGGGTGCATATCGGGATATGGCGATGGTTCGATTACGAAGCTTGTCCGCACTCAACCAGTTAATGCCAGCGCTAGATCTGCTGGCGGACCTGGTTAGTTCACCAATATTCCCGGCGGACGCAGTAGAACGGGACAAAAACAGGATGCTGGCGGGGCTCAAGCATCAACAACAGAGTCCATCAAGTATCGCGGGCAACGCCTTTTACCAGACTCTATTTGAGGGCCACCCCTATTCCATCCCCGGCGAGGGCAGCCTAAAATCTATCCCCGGCCTACAGGCAGCTGATCTCAGCCGCTTTCACCTACAATATTACTCTGCAAAAAACCTGACGATCGCGCTGGTCGGTGCCATCAGTGTAAACCAGGCAAAGCAGATTGCTGACCGGCTTACCCGCGATCTACCGAATGGCGATAGCGCATCGTCACTGACCAAATCACCCGCTGCTAAAGCCCTACGGAAACATATCGAGTTTGATTCCAGCCAAACCCACATTCTTATCGGAACAACCGCCATCAAGCGTGGGAGCCCTGATCGCTTTGCACTGATGGTTGGCAATGAGGTTCTCGGTGGCGGTGCCTTGACCTCGCTTCTCGGCAAGGAGATCCGACAGGTACGGGGACTTTCCTACAGTGTAAATAGCCGTTTTATTCCAATGCAGGCCGAGGGCCCGTTCCAGATCAGCCTGCAAACCCGCAATGACCAAACCGAGCAGGCATTGCAGACTATTCAGCAGGTATTGCTCCAGTTTATCGAACAGGGTCCAACTGCAGAACAGCTTGCGGATGCAAAGCGCCAGCTCATTGGAAACTCACTGTTCGGCAACGCGAGCAATTCCGGTATCGTCGGACAACTTGGTTCAGTGGGTTTCTACAAGCTGCCGGTTGAATCTGTATTCCAGACCCAGCAACAGATTCAAGATGTGACCATTGAGCAGGTCAAGGCTGCTTTTCAGCACTATCTTGATCCTGAGAAGTTGACCATTATTACCGTTGGCGCGCACGCCGAAATGGCACCCCCGGTCAGTAACGATCAATAGCGATCCAACGTCAATGACAGCCAAAACCCATCCCCGAAAAAACAGGAGCAGTAAAAAAACCGCCGGTGGCAATGATAGTGGTGGCGAAGTACGAATTATCGGTGGTCAATGGCGTAGTAGAAAAATCGAGTTCCCTGGCGCTACCGGACTACGGCCAACCGGTGATCGAATCCGCGAAACCCTGTTTAACTGGCTCCAAAACGAAATTGTGGGTTCTCGATGCCTCGATCTATTTGCCGGTAGCGGCATCCTTGGCATTGAAGCACTGTCACGGGGCGCTGAAAGCTGCGCCTTTGTCGAGGCTCATCCGCCAACCTACCAGTCATTGGCGCAACAGCTTTCAAAATTCGATGCCAGCCAGCCCAAAACACAGCTTATCCGTGACGATGCCATAAAGTGGTTGCAGTCATCCCAGCCTTTGGCGCAATACAATATGGTCTTTGTAGACCCGCCCTTCTCCCTTAACATCGCCAGCCAATGCTGTGAACTACTGGAAAATAGCGGCCTGCTGATGGACAGCTCGCTGATTTATCTGGAACAAGCCCGCAGCCAAAATGAGCTGGACTTGCCTGCCAGCTGGCAACAGCTGCGCAGCAAATCAAGCGGCCAGGTGAGCTACTCGCTTTATCGACGTGAAACACCGGATCAGACAGTTGAAACTAGAGCCAATTGAGTATTTGAGGCTTGTGCAGGTTTGGTATACCATCCGCGCATCCATAGATTTTTCCAACGACTTAACGCGACGATATCAGTAGACAGCCATTATGAATATTGCCATTTACCCAGGAACCTTTGACCCCATTACCCGCGGCCATATCGACATTCTGGAGCGCGCCTCGGGGCTGTTCGATAAGGTTTACCTTGCTATCGCATCCAGCAAAAGCAAAAAACCACTGTTCACTCTTGAGGAACGGATTGAGCTGGCAAAGCAGTCGCTAAGTCATCTCGACAATATTGATATGGGTGAACTGACAGGGTTGACAGTTGATTTCGCTGCTGAAAGAGATGCCAATATTATTATTCGTGGCATACGTACCGTCGCTGATTATGAATACGAACTTCAGCTTGCCAACATGAATCGCTCTATGGCGCCCAAAATTGAAACCCTTTTTCTGACCCCCGCCGACAACCTCTCCTATATTTCATCCAGTTTGGTTAAAGAAATTGCGCTATTTGGTGGCAAAATATCAGATTTTGTCGCACCTCCGGTTGAAGATGCGCTAAAGAAGCACTTTACTTAGTTGAAGCATCTTTACGCTTAAGTTAAAGCGCGCGCACCTCTAATCGGGTTCGAGCCTACCCGCACGCACACCTGCAAATCGAGAAGCACTCTAAATGGCGTTGTATATTACTGACGACTGCATCAACTGTGATGTATGCGAGCCAGAATGCCCAAATGATGCGATCTCAATGGGTGATGAAATTTATGTGATTGATCCCGACAGATGTACTCAATGCGTCGGTCATTATGATACCCCCCAATGCCAGGAGGTTTGTCCCGTCGACTGTATTCCCCTCGACCCAAAACGTGTCGAAACGGAAGCGCAGTTGCAGGGAAAGTTTGAGAAATTACAGGAGGGAGGGTAGCTCGGTTACAACAGAGCCAGGCTGAGCGGTTCACTACCTGCCCAGCCCTTCGAGATTATATATGTGTCGCGGTATCCACCAGACACTAATCTGTTTGTGTGTTATTCACACAACCTAAACAGCGCAAGAAAGTGGTTTTTGCTGGGCCAATCACCAGCGCATCCGCCGCATCACCTACGTTACCACCCAGTAGTGAAAACGGTAAGCTGACAACAAATACGACTGTACCCAAAATAGTCCCTACAAATCCGATAGGCCGCGCTATCACTAAATCTGCACCCATTTCCCATGCGTTTGGTGTTTCAGTTTTACTTGCAGCAAAACTATACGCCGGCAGCATCAGGGTCATGCATGTGAGCAATACCATCAACTTTCTGGATGATTTTTTTAGATGATTGGACATGTCAAAATCTCAATTAGGTAATAGCCAAAATATAGGAAACAGCTCCTACTCCCGTTAACTATAGCAACATTCTAACAACATTGAAGGCAATTACCTGTTGGCGAGACTCACATCTCAGGTTTGATTTTTTCGTACCTGTAGATCAGCTCTCGGTTTTCATCCGGTAATCGATACTTTTGTTGGGTTTTTTGATCAAAGCAAACCATTCTGGCCTTAAAGGTCGAGATTGGATTTTCGTCCTGATCTTTATAAAACAGCGCAGCTATATAATCAAAACTGGTGTTGCCGATTCGACTTATACGGGTACAAACCTGGACTTCCGCGGGATAATGAAGTTGTTGCAAATAACGGCAGGTAGCCTCTGCAACCACACCGCCGGTACGGAGGTTGGGATCAAGCAGATGTAAATCCTGACCATAAAACGTTCGTCCGGATTCGTAGTAAACCAGATATACCGCATTGTTTACGTGATTTAGCGCATCCAGATCACCCCAGCGAACTTCAATATCCCGGACACACGAAAAATCATTCTTGTTCATTATCTATAACTCAAAAAATTTGGAGCTGCGCATTCTATGGAAATGTTATGGTGGCGTCCAATCAAAGCGGCAATTCAGCACGATCCATGAATCATGTATCATGGGCCGTTAAAAGCTGATCGTAGCATTTCCCTCTTCCCAATATACGACTAATCAACAGGTACCCTTTCTGTGCGCACTCGATTTTTTATTGTACTACTATCAGGTTTACTCACATTCGCTGGAAGCTCCAGAGCAGACAAGATCGATATCAACCTGAAAAATGAAGCTTTTTTTATCGAGTACAGCTACCTTCCGGTAAAATCGAATGCTATATTTTCCGGCTCGCTATTGCACCATACTGACAACGGAGACCTGGTTTCAGGTCGATTTCGTGTCGAGCAAACGCTATATGACGTAAACAGCGATTTTAAAGCCGGCATTGGGGCCAGAGTTCTATATATAGATGCTACCTCCGATTCCGGTGGTGCACTGGCACTGAGCGGAACAGTACGGTATGCCTTTCCGCAAAACGACAAAATCTGGATCGCTGCGGTTATCGATTACGCTCCACAGGTTGTGAGCTTTGGTGATCTGGATAACTTCTATAGCGGAGAGTTTTCCTTTGGCTATCAGCTGATCGATCATGCGAACATCTATATAGGTGCGCGCTATACTCGGACCGATTTTGAAGATGACAACTCTTTCATTTTTGATCGCGGTGCAGTTTTTGGCATCAGCATCGATATTTAAACCCTTTGCATAGGGGATGACCGTTCTCCCATGCTACGTTAAAGCCAGACCGGCCTTATTTACACTCACCAGAGAAAATTTACATGATTCAAGTAGGGATTGTCGGCGGAACAGGATACACAGGTGTCGAGCTTCTGCGACTGTTGGCGAACCATCCGGAAGCAACACCCAGTGTTATTACATCACGCTCTGAAGATGGGCTGCGTGTCGATGAACTGTACCCGAACCTTCGCGGACACCTCGATTTAGCCTTCAGCAAACCCGATGTAAAACGCCTGTCTGAATGTGACCTGGTGTTTTTTGCCACACCCCACGGGGTTGCAATGGAGATGGCTCCAGAGCTGATAGCAGCCGGCACTAAAGTAGTTGACCTTTCCGCTGATTTTCGCCTACAGGATACCGAGCAATTCAAGCAGTGGTACGGCATGGAACATTCGTGCCCGGACCTGTTAAAAGAAGCAGCATACGGCCTACCAGAATTAAATCGTGCCGCCATTACCGGCTCGAATATTGTTGCTGTGCCAGGCTGCTATCCCACTGCGGTGCAACTGGGTTTTGCACCACTATTGGCCCACGATCTGGTGGATACATCACGTCTGATCGCTGATGCGAAGTCCGGTGTAAGCGGGGCTGGCAGGCAGGGTAAAATCGATAACCTTCTGTGTGAAACGACTGAAAGTATGAAGGCCTATGCGGTGCCGGGCCATCGCCATCTGCCTGAAATAGTTCAGGGGCTGGAGCGAATCTCGGAACATAGCGTCGGGTTGACCTTCGTGCCCCACCTTACGCCGATGATTCGTGGCATTCACGCTACACTTTATTCTACCCTTACCCAATCGCCAGAATCACTACAGGAGCTGTTTGAGCAACGCTATGCCAACGAGCCCTTTGTGGATGTCATGCCGACGGGTTCGCACCCGCAAACCCGTAGCGTTAAGGGCTCCAACCACTGCCGTATCTCGGTGCATCAGCCACAAAACCAGGATGTTGTAGTGGTACTTTCGGTGATCGACAACCTTGTAAAAGGTGCCGCCGGGCAAGCAGTTCAAAATATGAATATCCTTTGCGGGCTTGAAGAAACCTGCGGCTTAACTCAAGTAGCGCTGATGCCCTAACCGGGCATCACGGGGCAGCCTAACTTGAGGCCTGGTATTACGCTGATTTACGGAAGCATCCGGTATTTCCGGCATCATTGGCTGGTGGCTTTATCGGTGGTGGCTCTCCTTGTTATCGGACTTCTTCTGAGCTACCGGTCCGGTGTACGCGCCGGAACCGAGTTCTCTGATCGCGCTAATGCCGAAACCCAACGGCTACGCATCGCTGTACAGACCTCCCAACAGACGATCGAACTACAGGCGGTCAAACTCGGGCACTTGCGTGCAGAAAGTAGATTGAATCATCAGTCAGAACGATTAATTCAAACCGAGATGATTGAGCTGAAGCATCAACTGGCCCAACTACAAACCGAAAACAGCATCTTCCGCAAAGTAATGGATCCAGAATCCTTTGAAAAAGGGCTGAGCATCCGTAGCTGGGAGATACAGCCATCGGTACAGCTCCATCACTTTAAATTTGAGCTGGTCATTCAGCAGCTGGCAAGCAGGCACCCGCTTCTAAATGGTCACGTACAGGTAGAAATTTCCGGTTTTGAAGAGGGTACTCCACGGGTTTTCAACCTGGAACAGGTCTCGGATGAGATCACAAAATCGAAGATAAAACTGCGATTTCGCTATTTTCAGGAGATTCGTGGCGAGATTATTTTGCCCGAAAGCTTCTTACCCGAAACGATTCGCGTTACTGCCTACTCAAGGGGCAAGAGACCCCAGAGAAGGGAAAAGAACTTTGAATGGATTCCTGTAAAACTGTAATACTTGACCTTTTTGGTTGGTTAATTGGATAATGCGCTCCCCGCCCCTATAGTAAAGGGTATGTGCTCCACCCATTCACTCTGTCCGAGAAAATTGTAGTTATGCCCGAGCTTCAGATGCCCACATCGCTGGAACTTACTGATCAAGCCGTCTCAAAGGTAAAAAGCCTGATGGAGGAAGAGGAGAATTCCGAGCTTAAACTACGCCTCTATATTACCGGCGGTGGCTGCTCTGGCTTCCAGTATGGATTTAGTTTTGATGAAGAATCAGACGAAGAAGACACCCAGATCAAAAAAGGCGGCGTTACTCTGGTGGTTGATCCTATGAGCTTTCCCTATCTGATTGGCGGTATTGTTGACTACACCGAAGGCCTTGAGGGTTCGAAATTCATCGTCAGCAACCCCAACGCCACTACCACCTGCGGCTGTGGAGAGTCTTTCTCCATATAGGCCAATCAGCAACGCACTCGTCGGAAATTGGCCCCACCTCGATCGGCATCCGACGTAAAATCATTTCCAGGTGATTTGCCAACCCATGGCATAAACCACCCCATCATTTATCTGCTTTCGATCATATTGACCCATAACCTGATGCCGAATATCCGGTTAACAGAACTATTGATGAAATTTTACGACTCAAAGGGTAAAATGCACCCTAAGTCGATAGACGCAAATGGCGGTTTCTCTTACAATACGCGCCAATTTGAATTCACGGATTTCATAGGGAGGCGAGAAAGAGCAAATCACTCTCTCTCGTTTTTTTTGGGCCGGTTTTCACCCCTTCAATAAATTTTCCCTGGCAGGGCGCAATTCTTCCAGCGAATGATTTTCATAAAGGTATTCTGTGACAGAATCTGTAGCTGAGCTTACATCTCTACCCGCAATACTGGTTCTCGAAGATGGGTCGATATTCAACGGGCGTTCCATTGGCGTGGCGGGTAGCGCGGTTGGTGAAGTGGTTTTTAACACCTCCATGACCGGGTATCAGGAGATCCTCTCGGATCCCTCCTATAAAGCCCAGATCATCACCCTCACCTATCCACATATCGGAAATACTGGCGTAAATGACGAGGATGAAGAATCCACCTCAGTACACGCCTCCGGCCTGGTTATTCGTGATCTGCCGCTGCTAGCGAGCAGCTGGCGCATGCAGAGAACCCTTCCCGAATACCTGCACGCCAACCATGTGGTAGCCATTGCCGATATCGATACCCGTCGGCTGACACGATTGCTACGTGAAAAAGGTGCGCTACGAGGCTGCATCGTTGCCGCGAGCAAGCCAGATGTTAAAACCGGCCTGGCTGCAGCTAAAGAGTTTGCCGGACTAAAAGGAATGGATCTGGCATCCGTGGTGACCACTAGCGCAAACTATGAGTGGACCCAGAAAAGCTGGAGCCTTGAGGGCGATAGTCAGGAAGGGACAACCAGCGAACCCAAGTACCATGTAGTAGCCTACGACTTCGGGGTGAAACACAATATTCTGCGGTTGCTGATAGACCGCAACTGCCGGGTGACCGTTGTGCCCGCAACCACCTCCGCCAAAGATGTGCTGGCGATGAAACCGGATGGTGTATTCCTGTCCAATGGGCCCGGTGACCCCGAGCCATGTGACTACGCGATCAGTGCGATCAAAACCATTCTGGAAACCGACATCCCGATATTTGGTATCTGTCTGGGTCATCAACTGTTGGCATTGGCCTGCGGTGCCAAAACCATGAAAATGAAATTTGGCCATCACGGTGCCAACCACCCGGTCAAGGATCTGGATACAGACCAGGTGCTGATCACCAGCCAGAACCACGGTTTTGCGGTAGATCATGAACAGCTACCGGAAACGCTTCGGGCTACGCATGTGTCGCTTTTTGATGGTTCGCTACAGGGCATTCACCATACACAGAAACCAGCTTTTGGTTTTCAGGGACACCCGGAAGCCAGCCCCGGCCCACAGGATGCCGCTTATCTGTTCGACTATTTTATCGAGCTAATTGAAGTACAAAAACAAAGCTAGCAACACTCTAAACCTACTTATCCAAACCCAGTACTGAGAACATACCGGATATGCCAAAACGCAGTGATATAAATAGTGTGTTGATTTTAGGCGCTGGACCAATCGTAATTGGCCAGGCCTGTGAATTTGACTACTC
>JAHRWD010000024.1 GCA_019090315.1 Pseudomonadales bacterium | reverse complement strand
TTTTCTTGCCTTTCTTTGGCAATTGATCGCCTTCGCGAACCAGATGATCGAGGACAAGACGCCCTCCCAGTTTGTCCCGTGCCTCAACACCTATCGAGTGTGATGCAGGAATGGCATCAATGCTGGCTGCTGTTCGCGATATAACGATTTTGTCATCGCCTAATGCGACAGGCCCGCCGCTGGAGTCGAATACAAACACCTTGAATGTGTTTTCCCCAGGCTTCGCCAGGGCAAGTTCGACCGCAGCTCCCTCTTTAAGGGCTATTCGCCCCGAGGACCAACCGGTATCCAGACTATCGATCTGAAACTCAATACCTACTGCAGCATTGCCTCCAAGCTTCGCTACAATTTTCGCCTTCGAATCCGGAGTTCTTGAGATGTAATTGAAAGAGAGATCCAACGAACCGCCGGTGCTGAGTGCTCCCCGAGCATTCTTTCGGCCACGGCTTTGTGAACTCCAGTCGATCGATTCTGCAAAAACGGCTGCGCCCTCTGCGACGGCCGTCATGGGATTCATATCGGATGATGGTGCTATGCCAAGCTCAAATGCGACCCGGTCACGCAGCGGTTTGTATTGCGTCGGTCCGCCGATGAACACGACACGCTCGACATCATGAGGGCTCAAACCTGCTTTCTCGAGCGTATCTCGGGCCGATTGAATAGACTCATCCACCTTGTCGGCGATCAGGCTATCGAGCAGCTCTCTGGTAAACGGGATGTCGACATAGATTTCGGAACCAGATTCATCATTAACGCCGAGATCAGACTCTGTGAGGCTGATAACAGCGTCCTCTTTTGCCGACAATTCAATCTTTGCCTTTTCAGAGGCCCAAAGACACATTCTCAGAAGAGATTTGTATTTCGCATTTACACTGAAATCGTCAGGAAGATCAAAGGTGGACATCAACCACGGCTTGACAACGTTATCAAGAATGGCGCGATCGAAGTCCGTGCCACCGCACATCGCTACGCCACCATGTGCCAGCAAGCTCACCCGCCCGATGATACTTTCAGCAATCGCAATATCCAGTGTCCCACCGCCGAGATCGAACACCAGAAAAACACCGTCGCCTTTACGCTGTTTCATAACGCACATAACAGCCGCAACGGGTTCTTGCATCAGTGCAACACTACCCAGACCGGCCATTTCAGCAGCGGCTAACGTCGCGTCTTTTTGCATCTGATTGAAAGCTGCTGGAACGGTGATGACTGTTCCTGTTTCACCTCCGTTTCGAATTTCCTCTGGTAAATACCCAAAGCAGAGTTTGAGAATCTCGGACGAACACTCCTCAGGCGTCATAATTATATCAACGGCGGCAAGCTTTACGGGGGTACTGGTCCCCATCATGCGCTTGAATTTTGTAGCGGCGTTATCAGGATTTTTGGCAGCGCTATCGTATGCTCGCTTGCCTAAATACTTATTGCCCCGTCTATCAATAAAAATGGCCGATGGTGTGACGTCATTTTGATCGGGGCTTTTGTAAAGGCGCACCGACTCTCCGTCATAGGAGCAAATCGCGCTATTGGTTGTTCCGAGATCGATTCCAACGTATTTCATGCATGCACCTTCCTAAGCATTACCGTTCCCTGCTTCCGCAAGCCTTCTGGCCCCATGATGATGGGCTCCACCATTTGATCAACTAGTAACTCATCATCAGGACCGAAATCGCCAATATTGAGTGCCGATGCCGCCATTCCAGGGTCATATGGCTGACCCTCAACATTCACCAGTTTCAGCCCACTGGCATCCAAGCTCTCTTCAAGCTTTTTCTGGAAGTAGCGCAGCTGGTTGACGTAACGGGTAGATTCGCCAGCATCCAGTTTGTTGACAACGCGTGAAAACAGTCGGGCAAATCGCCAGCTCTCAACTGCCACCTCAATCAGAGATCGCTCCAATTGGTCGTTCGTATCATCCTGTTTAGTTGTCATCGTGCTCCCTCGCATCCCCAAGCTAGTCTTCAGACTGACGCCGTATCCATTGGTCGATTTCCTTCTTGGAAAATCGCCAAGCCCCACCAACCTTGAAGCCGGGGATTTTTTTATCCGCCGCCAAGCGATAGATAGTCCGCTCGGTGACCTTCAGATAGAGGGCAACATCTCTGATCGTAAGAATCTCTGCGTCCACTGGCTCATCAGTCATGACTAAGGAAAATCCGTCAATTTTTGTCAGAATAGTGTAAACCGTTCATATTTACAACGATACGATAATGAGATCCATCTCCAAATGTCCGAATACGGTGGAGTAAATCTCAGGTTGGGCTTACTACAGCTGTGTCCCCACGCCCCGCACACCACCGCAGCTCAAGCGATCTAATACTATGCCAGCGTCAATTTTTTCATGGCATCGCTGTTTTCTAATTTCAACACGCAGCAAATACCATGAAAAATACCATTAAAGATGCAGATTACATTATTGATTGGAGTTATTTTGTAGTTAAATTTCAGCGCCCTACGAATTTCCGTCATTCCTACTCGATTGTTAACTTTTCTATTTCAAGCAGTTACAGGAGCACGCCAACGCAAATACCATAGAAAAGACCATGTTTAACTGAACGGCCTAGCTAATCATTCCGGAAAGCTACTTAATCAGGCAAAACTAACAAGCCAACCTAATCGAGCGAAATTAGTAGATACGCTAGATTCAAAATCTGG
>JAHRWD010000023.1 GCA_019090315.1 Pseudomonadales bacterium | reverse complement strand
GTCACCATTGCCGAAAAACTTCAATTAACCCCTTCTGCCCAGCATAGTCTCTTGCACTGGAATAGCGCCAATGCTCAGCGCTATCGACATAACCTCTTTTAACGGGGTTGAGATGGATATACTCTATTTTCTGTCTCATCATTTCGTCGTTTTGGATCAACTCTGGGTGTACGCCTTCTTGCCAAAACTGGTAGGCACGGTCATTTTTATGTGCTTTCTTATAAAAAGCCAATTGTTCCAAAATTTGATTTACCCTGTTTTCGGCCAGGTACTGAATTATTTTCTTTGCTGTGTAGGACTTATAGCGAGCAATGTCACGGTCTAGCGCCTTACTTTGTACAACTAGATGACAGTGATTTTCTAGTACGACATAGGCATACACTTTAAGACCTTCTTTAGATAAAAATCTTAGGCCGTCTAACAGAATATTCACGGTTTCTGGGCGCGTAAATACGGGTATCCAGTGCAATACCGTTAGGGTAATAAAGTGTGTGGCTTCTGGATCAGTTATTTTGTAGCGACTTCTACCCATGGTTTAGTTGTCCGTATGCATTCCCGGGTGGTGGCGTGAGAATGAGAAATAGAAGCACGCGCGTTGCCGGCGCTGTCGGTATGCATTCCCACGCGGGACGAGGTGAATTGCGGAGCAAGAGAAGGTGCCCTCGGGTAGCGTGGGAACGAGAAAAAGCACAAAATTGGCGTTCGTCGCCTTACGCACCTCATCCATCAATTCCGGCAGTAGAATTCGATGGTTCGTTTTACTCACTGATTGTAACCTATATATTCGTGGCGTATCCCCGACTCTTACCATAAAGCAGAGTTACCCCAGGCGCAGCGGATACAACTGAAACAGGGATTTTTGGCGGGGGTAATTATATACTGCTGAATGAAACAGACAGACGAAAAATTTCCATACACTGACATTGATCTGGAACACAACATGCTAACCAACTTCACCTTTGATGAACTTGAAATCGGCCAGACAGCCAGCTATGAAAAAACCCTGACGGAACGAGAGATCATACTGTTTGCCGCAGCCAGCGGTGACACCAACCCGATCCACATGGATGAAGAGTACGCCAACGGCACCCCTTTTGGAGGCAGAATCGCCCACGGTATCTGGACTGCATCGTTGATATCCGCCGCCATTGCCAACGTGATGCCAGGGCCGGGATCGATCTATTTAGGCCAGACCCTGAAATTTTCACGGCCTGTAAAAATTGGCGATACCATTACTATTCAACTGGAAGTCACAGAAAAGAATGAAAAGCGTAAGCGGGTTAGCATTCAGTGTTCGGGCAGTAATCAGGATGGCAAGCAGATCATCAGCGGTGTTGCGGAGGTACAGGCACCGACAGAGAAATTGAGTCTGGATACACCTGTTCTTCCTTCTATTGATATTGCTGATTCATAGTGTCCGATAAAATCGCAACGATAACGGACTTTCTGCTTGAACTTGACGCGCTAAAACTCGTTAATCGCCGAACCTATCTTGACGGCGGAACCCGTGTCGAAAACTCAGCGGAGCATTCGTGGCATCTGGCCATGGCCTGCTGGTCTATCTCACGAAGTTTTAATATTGAATTATCTGAAGAAAGGCTTCTAAAGCTTGCACTGGTTCATGACCTGGGTGAGATAGATGCGGGTGATACATTTCTCTACTCGAACGATAGAAGTGATGCACATAAATCTGAACGCGCATGTGTGAAACGTCTCGAAGGTCATACGGGCAATGGAATATCCGACCTTTCAGAACTATGGGAGGAGCAGGAAACCGGAGCCAGCATAGAGACAAAATTGCTAAAGGCCGTCGATCGACTGCTGCCTTTCCTGCACAATATTTCTAGCCAGGGTAAAACATGGCGGGAACTGGGAATCCGCAAATCCCAGGTACTCAACGCACATGCGTTTATTGCTGATGATTTTCCTGAAATACATAGCTGGATGCTCAGCAAAATTCAGTTGGCTGTGCAGCAGGGCTGGCTGAAAAATTCGTAACCCTGACAGTGTACTAATTTCCCGATCAGGTCCAATCAGGAATTCCACGACACACCAATAGATAAGCCCCTGCTAAACCCCTATCCAGGGAGGTTTAGCAGGGGCTTATTGAATAGCCAAAAGACGTTAACTAACGACCGCAGTTAACTTCTATTCAGATAAGTAATCCCCTCATCCAACCCACGCAGGGTTAATGGAAACATTTTATCCTCAACCAGATGCTGAACCATTGAAATACTTGTGGAGTATTCCCAGGTGTCTTCGGTCTGTGGATTCAACCAGATAATCTTATCGTAAACCTCTGCGAACCGTTGCATCCATGCTGCACCTGATTCTTCGTTATCATGCTCGATACTGCCGCCGACATTCGCTACCTCATAGGGTGCCATACTGGCATCACCGACAAAGATAATTTTATAGTCCGCCGCATATTTGTGCAGGATATCCCAGGTTGCAATACGCTCGTTGTTACGGCGGTAGTTATCTTTCCACATCGATTCGTAAATGAAGTTATGGAAGTAAAAATACTCCAGATGTTTGAACTCGGAGCGAACCGCGGAGAACAGCTCTTCACATACTTTTACGTGAGGGTCCATTGAACCACCGACATCAAAGAAGATCAGCACTTTGACAGAGTTGTGGCGTTCAGGAACCATTTTGATATCGAGCATACCTGCATTACGTGCGGTGGATGCAATGGTATCGTCGATATCCAGCTCTTCATGGGCACCTGTTCGGGCAAACTTACGCAGCTTTCGCAGAGCCATTTTGATTTCGCGGGTGCCAATCTCAACGTTGTCATCAAGATCTTTAAAGTCTCGCTGTTCCCAGACCTTTACGGCACGGAAATTCTCATTTCCATCGCCACCAACACGAATACCTTCGGGGTTAAAACCACCGTTACCAAACGGAGAAGTACCGCCGGTGCCGATCCATTTGTTGCCGCCTTCGTGACGTTCGTCCTGTTCTTCGAGTCGTTTTTTAAACTCTTCGATCAGTTTCTCAAGGCCTCCCATAGATTCAATGGCGGCTTTCTCCTCATCTGACAGGGATTCAGCGAATGCTTTACGAATCCAGTCATCGGGGATCAGGGCTTCCATGATCCCTTCCAGGCTATCCAGCCCGCGGAAAAATACGCCAAATGCGACATCAAATTTATCGTAGTGAATTTCGTCCTTCACCATGATGGCGCGGCTGAGTATGTAGAACTGATCGATGTTGGCAAATACCAGGCCTTTTTTCATGGCCACAATCAGGTCCATCAGCTCACGCATGCTAACGGGTACTTTGGCCCTTTTCAGGGTCATGAAAAAATCGATTAACACCCTTTAGCTCCGGCTATCTCTTCTGTGCATAAAGGCCAGTTTTTCAAGCAACTGTACATCTTGCTCATTTTTAATCAGCGCGCCATAGAGTGGTGGAATCGCTTTGGTCGGGTCACGATCTTTGAGGATCGCATCGGGGATATCATCGGACATCAATAGTTTCAGCCAGTCGATCAGCTCGGATGTTGAAGGTTTCTTTTTCATGCCGGGAACGGTGCGCAGGTCAAAAAAGATCTCCATCGCTTCCTTAACCAGATCCTGCTGAACATCAGGATGGTGCACATCAACAATTTGACGCATGGTGGTGCGATCAGGGAAGTTGATGAAGTGAAAGAAACAGCGACGCAGGAACGCATCGGGCAGTTCTTTTTCGTTGTTACTGGTGATAATAATGATTGGGCGGTGTTTTGCCTTTACGAACTGCTGTGTTTCATAAACATAAAACTCCATTTTATCCAGTTCGTGCAGCAGGTCATTCGGGAATTCGATATCAGCTTTATCGATCTCATCAATCAGCAGTACAACCTGCTTATCCGCATCAAATGCTTCCCATAACTTACCTTTTACAATGTAGTTTGCGATGTCGTGCACTTTATCGCCACCGAGCTGGGAATCACGTAATCGCGATACCGCATCGTATTCATACAGCCCCTGTTGAGCCTTGGTGGTGGATTTGATGTGCCAGCGGATCAGGTCCATACCCAGTGCGGAGGCAACCTCTTCAGCCAGCATCGTTTTTCCCGTGCCGGGCTCGCCCTTGATCAGCAATGGTCGTTCAAGTTCAACCGCAGCATTCACGGCAAGCTGTAGATCGTCCGTTGCTATATAACTCTCTGTACCTTCAAATTTCATCGGTTCCGCCACTTTTAAGGTTAATTATTAGGTGTGTACTTTTCGCCAAGCCAGCTAATGTATTATCTATTAGCAGACATGGCAAGTATGTGGGCCCTGTAACCATCCACCATGCGGCTACACGATATGTCCTGCAACTCTTTTTCTCTCCAGTTTGAGCTTGTGAGTAGGTCTAAAGCCCTCTCGATATTCTTAACATATAACAAAAAAATTAGTGGATTGAGCTACTAACCGATTATGATTCACTCAGATCTTTAAACTCATACGCCGACTACCCGGCAAGCATCTCAGTAGCGGGAATTCCCATGAGCCAATTGTACGATGATAGTAGCCTGTCTATAGGCAACACCCCCCTCGTCAAGCTAAATAAGATGACCAATGGCAACGTCTACGCCAAGATAGAGGCGCGAAACCCATCCAATTCAGTGAAGTGCCGTATCGGTGCCAATATGGTGTGGGAGGCAGAAAAATCGGGCAAATTGAAGCCAGGTATGACACTGGTAGAACCCACCAGTGGCAATACCGGTATTGCTCTGGCATATGTCGCTGCCGCGCGCGGGTATTCCTTAACACTGACGATGCCCTCAAGTTTTAGCCTGGAAAGACGTCAGTTAATGAAGGCACTGGGTGCCAACCTTGAGTTGACGGACCCTGCCAAAGGTATGAACGGCGCTATCGCAAAAGCCGCAGAAATTGTTTCTGCTGACCCTGAGAAGCATCTGATGTTGCAACAATTTACCAATCCCGCAAATCCGGCAATTCATGAAAAAACCACCGGGCCAGAAATCTGGAATGATACCGACGGCACTGTTGATATTTTTGTTGCGGGGGTTGGAACCGGCGGCACCTTGACCGGCGTTTCGCGCTATATCAAAAATACCATGGGCAAGGCAATTACCACGGTTGCGGTTGAGCCTGAGGATTCCAGGGTTATCAGCAATACACTTGCTGGACTGGAGCCGGAACATAAGCCCCATAAAATCCAGGGCATTGGTGCGGGGTTTATACCGGGTAACCTGGATCTCTCGATGGTCGATCAAGTTGAACTCGTTTCAAATGAGGAAGCAATTGAGACAGCTCAACGGCTAATGAAAGAGGAAGGGATTCTTGCAGGTATTTCAGGTGGTGCTGCTGTTGCAGCGGCGATCAGGGTCGCTGAGCAGGAACAGCACAAGGGAAAAAACATTGTAGTCATCTTGCCGGACTCGGCGGAGCGTTACCTGTCCAGCGTGCTATTTGCAGATGCATTTACTGACAAAGAACTGAAGCAGTAGATTGGATTTTGATTTGAGTGAGCCTGATTCAAACGGGCTGGCTCAAATCAATTTTATTCGCTCGGCAACCTGTCAAGGGTCATCGGACAGATCTTCATCAAAACCAACTATTTCAAATTCATCTTCCTGTTCTTCTGCCGGGGCCAATTCCTTCTTAGCTGGTTTTTCCTGCTCCAAGTCATCGGCCTGCTCTGAAGATTCTTCTTCGGCAGGTGCGCTTTCTGGCTCTGCCGCAGGTTCGGACTCTGACTCCGCTTCGTCAATGGCGCTAAATTCTGCCATCAGTGCATCAATGTCTTCCAGGTCATCCACTCCTCCGCTGGATGCTTCAGGCTCTTTTTCACCATCGGTGGATTCGGATTCGACCTCTGTTTCTTCAGCTGTTTCTTCAACAGCGTCTTCTATGGGCTTCTCTTCTACCTGCGGCTCACCCGGAGTGGCGACTTCTTCAGGTTTTGTAATCTCTTCAGCAATATCTGGTTCTGTTGTAGCCACTTCTTCAATTTGTTCTTCAACCTCTTCTTCAACCGGATCTTCAGAGACCAGTTCTTCTCCCACGGCATCAAGTAGATCCTGAAGATCACTATCCTCCTCTACATCACTGGCCTCGGTAACCTCTTCTTCCGGCGTCAGTTCCGGAACAGTTTCTTCCTTCACCGGTTGCGGTTCATGTTTCGATTCTTTTGCGACCGGTACCGGTTCTTCCAGCTCGGCAGCAGGTGATGACAACTTCCGATAAAGCAGGAAGCCACCCCCTATCACCAGCAGATTAAAAAACAGGATCAAGCCACCTATCACCCAGGTATTTTCATACCACGAGCTCTGCTCCTCCTGATCTACCTCTTCGGTCACTTCAACAGGTACTACGTCGACCAAAGGCTCTTCTTCAATCGTATCAATTAGAATCTCTTCAACACCTTCTACAGGATCATCCGATTCCATTACCTCAACACCAATCTCATCTACAATCCCAGGGCTTGGGTCAACCCAGTCGTCAGGATGCGAAATAATCAGAGAATCAGGATTGTAGGAAAATTCTTTGCCACCTATTTGCTGGCCAGAGAACGAAAACTTAATTTTGTACTCCCCTGGGGATCGCACTTCGTCAGGCGGTAGTTTCAAAACCCATGCGCTAGCGGAAACGGTATCCACCGATCCAAAAAAAGTGGTTCCAAGCGGCGTAATAATCATCGAGACAACCTGGGCTGAATCTGTATCAATCGTCGGATCCACTATATCCATCTGTATCTGGTACTCAGGATCTTGGTCAGTACCCAGACTGTTGATCACAATCGTTACCGGTTGTGCGATCAGTTCCGGGACCTCATCCATGGCTGGCTCAACTACCGGTTCGGCGAATAGATCATCCGGTTCTTCAGGAGGTGGGGGAGCAATTTTGAAAACATGTTGGAATTTTCTGCCAAAAGTCTTTCCATCTGCATCTATCAATATCGCATAGGATGCGTATTTACCGAGCGACCTCAATTTCACCCGATACTTTCCATCGACGAGAGGAAAATCTGTGACTTTTGCCGCGCCTAATTTCGCGCCATTACGATCAATTTGAATGGTAATGTCTATCAGCTCAAGGAACTGAGGGTCATCAAGCACGTGATCCTTTTCAAGAAAAAACACCTCCATATTGAGTGGATCGCCGGGTAAAATTACTAGAGGCAGCCCTTCAACCCGCATTTTCAGATCTGAAATAATTGAAACCCGATTATCGGGGTGTTCGATTGATCCGATAACCCAGTCACCACGCATTGGATTGGTGATGGTTATCAGGTCATATTTTTCATTTTCGAACCATTTTGTATTCTTTGGTGGTCGACTGCTTTGCCATACTTTTCCGTTGGGGTCGGTTAATCGTGTCGATTGCTCTGCACTTTCCCTGAATAACAAAATAGTGGCTTCTTCAACACTGGAGTCGATCTGAAAAACATTACCGGTAATCGGCAATTGATCCTGCGGGGCTGCTTGATCAAGAACCTGAAGAAATGTCCCCATCAACTGTTCCGCATCGTGAGCGACGGTAGAGATCCCACCGGTGGTTAGCGATATCTTGTTTAAAAGATTAAGGTCTGCATTTGTTGACAGCGCAACCGTATGAATTTTTACACCCGCATCACGATATCTTTTCACCAAATCCTGTTTGATTTTTTTGCGTGACGCTGCATTTATTTTTTTATTTTTTGATATATCAACCTGACCGTCTGTCAGAAGAATGACATGGGTATTGCTGTGTTTTTTGTCCCCAACAAGATCATAACCAGCTTTTTTTAAAGCAAGCTCAATATTGGTATATTGCGCAACTGAATTAATTTTCGGGATATTTTTTCGTGCTTTCGCGCGCCATGTATCACTGATGGGCTTATGGGGCACAAGCATGTTGACGTAACGCCCGAAGGTCCAGACCCCCACTGTAGCTTCATCGGGTAGTAATCCCAATAACATGTTGACCGCGGGTATTCGAAGATTATTTGGATCATTTTTCTTCATGCTCCCAGATATATCCACCACGATTCGCACATCCGGGTGATCTGGTTCTTCAGCATAGATAAAACTGGAAAATGTACTGACAAGAACCACAAAAAGGCAGGTTCTAAAAATTGAAATAATGGATGAGAAAGGCATTTTTTGCCTCCTTTGGATTACCAGCTGAAGAGGATATTTTAGGTCTTTGGCAATCCGGGCAATGTTATCCGGCTTCTGTAGTTTTATTCTGCATATCGCCATGCAATACCTGAAATAGCCTGGCTTCAGCCTGTGACATTTCCAGACTGCTGACCAGATCATTTAGATCAGCCCCCATATCCAGCATCATCGCTGCCTGACGGTAGGGAGTGTCGTTACCTCTATCGGTTTGCAAGCCCGAATCATTTGATTCCAGTTCATTAAGCCGACGCTCAATTTTTTGAATATGTTGCCCCAGACCAACCATGCTTTGGCACATCGCGAGGACCTCATCAAGCTTTTTATTTGCGGGATCATGCTGGGTTAATTCAAGGGTTTTTTCGGTTTTTCCAAGTCGAATCGTAACCATCAAATGACGAATCGATAATGCGCCAAGAGCCAGCAGCAGCCCTACACATCCCCATTGGAACAGGGTCATAGTTGAAACAACGTTATACATATTCATCAATCAGTGCCTTTTTATCATTTTTTTTGACCACGTTTTGATCCGCTTTATCGGTTTTCTTTTTTTCTGGTTTCCGTTCACTTTTTGGGTCGGAGCGGTTGGAGCGATCCTTATCCGATGGCAGTACTTTATAGGATGGTCCAATATTACCTATTAGTTCGCTTTTCATCAGAAACTACCTCTCGGTTAGTTAAACCTACGGATTAAAAACCGTCCATATCAGTCCACTCTTCATCCGATAACATATTGTTAAGATCAATCAAAATAAGAAGTTCATTGTTTTTATTGCACACACCCTGGATAAACTTGGATGTTTCGTCGTTGCCAACATTGGGCGCATTATCAATTTCGGACTGGTTGAGATACACAACCTCCGCAACTGCATCTACCATAATACCTACAACGTGCTGATCTGCCTCGATGATCACTACGCGGGTATTTTCAGATGCTTCCACCGCACTTAATCCAAAACGGTGGCGAGTATCAATTACGGTCACAACATTTCCACGTAAGTTGATAATGCCCATCACATATTCGGGAGCACCAGGAACCGGTGCAATTTCGGTATATCGCAACACTTCCTGCACCTGCATAACATTGATGCCATAGGTTTCCCCGTCGAGCTTAAAAGTAACCCATTGTAAAACTGGATCATTATCGCCCTTGGACATTTTTACTGTGGACGTCGCCATCGGTCTAACCTCTACCTTCAAAAAATTTGAAATTCAATTTCATCCGATACCGTCAAAAAAACGTTCGGTTACTAGTAAATATAGTCCAATGCAGCATCTATGCCAGGGTAATTGATGACCATCATGTAAAAATTCAGTTTTAACCGCGGGGGATGTAATGATGGTCGACTCAAGTCTGTGAGGTCAGTCCGGTGTATTGATCGAAGCTTCAAGCGCTTCGCATAGTCCAACTGGATCAACCAGGGTATAAAGCGGATCAATTAACGTACCGAATCGCCAACCATATCGCCCTGCTTCTGCGGGTCTTCGCATCTCATCAACGGCGATTTTTCTGGTACCTTCAATACTATCCACCAACAAACCCCAATTGCTATCGTTGAGCAACAACAGGTTTTTCCTATTCCTGTGGTTGCGGGGTTTACCCAAAATATAGTCAGCGATATCTACTAACCTGATATGTAGATCCTTGATACGTACCACGCCGGGTAGCCAACCGAATTTTGACGAGAGTGGCGTTACTCTTTTATCAAACGCCTGAACACTGCTCAGGCCGATCAATGGAAACGCAAAATTCAGCCCGTCAGCGGTAACCAGCAGCCACTCAAGCTCTTCGGTTTCCCAGCGTGGTGCATCTTTTACAGCGCTACATTCTGGTTCTGGTTCTGGTTCTGGTTCTGGTTCTGGTTCTGGCTCTGGCTCTGGCTTTTGGATGAGCGCATGAGAAAAATCCAATGGTTTCGATTGGACTTCATCACGAGTAGATACTTCAGATACAGGCATATCTAGCATCGTCTGCAAATACTCGCCGATAATATCGGACATTATTTCGTTTTGCTCAGGCTCGATCTCCTCCGCATCCGTCGCATCCGAAGATACTTTGCCCGCAACCAAACTTTTCATCACGCATTCGGTTTGGGTAGATCTGGTTCAGCTGATTTTTCGGCGCCAGGGTTCGGTTCAGTCTCCTCAAATTTTGAACTATTGAGAAGGTATTTTAATAATGCAGAATAGGCCCTGACCCCACGGGATTCCGGATCATATCTGGAGGGAGTCTGGCCGCTATCACTGGCATCGCGAAACCGTGTGTCGATAGGAATAAATGAGGGCCAAATCAGATCTCGGTAGGTATTCCTGAGTACACGAAGACCTTTCACGGACGCCTGGGTTCTACGATCAAACATGGTGGGTACAATCACCGTTCGTAAATCGCTACTTCGGGATTTTGCAATCATCGCCAGTGTTCTGGTCATTCTTTCAAGACCTTTAATGGCGAGGTATTCGGTCTGAACCGGCACAATAAGCTGTTGGCAACTGGCAATCGCATTGACCATCAAAATACCCAGTGCCGGTGAGGTATCAATGAGTACGAAATCAAATTGATCACGGATGGAAGATAGCGCTTTCGACAACACCAGCCCCATCCCATCCTTACCAACCATACTGCGCTCCAATGTAACCAGAACAGATGACGCAGGTAACAAAGAAAGTGTGTCAGACTCAACCGGCAGGATCATCTCCTGAATAGGCTGTTGCTGCTTAACCGGAAATAGATTGTAGGCACTGGAGGCCACCGATTCCGGGTTTATACCAAAGTAGCTGGTCAACGATCCCTGAGGATCGATATCAATCATCAGAACACGACGACCCTGTTTCGACAGTAATCCCGCCAGAGCAACTACCGAAGTCGTTTTTCCAACACCTCCCTTCTGATTGGTTACAGTCCAGGTTTGCATCTGTATAACATCATCTCGGATGCCTTAATCAAATTTAAATATCATGCCACCGCCCTCCAGAGGGACCGCACGTAATACTGGCTCACCATCATTGGGTTTGTCTTGCTCCTGATCCTGCTCCTGATATTTATCAGGCTGCTGATTCGTATCGGCTGGATCGTCTTCAGATATTTGAACTCCAGGGAGCAGGAACAGCCCTCCGCCATCTTCATTCACTGATGGCCGAACGGTATCCGCAGCACCATCACTATTTTTTACTTTTTCCTCGATAATCTCCACGATATCAACCTGCGGAAGGGCGTTAAAACTTTCTTCAAGCAAAGGTATATTTTCGACGTTCTTCATGTTTTGCTGGTCGAGATCAAATTCACTACGCTTCTGTGAATTTTTCATCACAATAATGACCACGCGCCGGTTGCGCTGCTGCCCCCTCTTTGTCTGATTATCCGCGATCGGACGGAATTCACCATAGCCGATAACCGACATGCGCTCCGGCTCAATACCTTCTCTTCCGAACAGGCTTACAACTGCAGCGGATCGCGCTGAAGACAATTCCCAGTTTGACGGGAAATGATAGGTCTTTATCGGAACATTATCCGTATGACCCTCAACCAGAATTTCATTTTCATATCCACTTAACACAATGGCGAGATGGGACAGTACGTGTTCCGCCTCATATCGCAATATTGCGCCGCCCGGTTCAAATAGAATTTTGGATTTTAGCTCTATCTCCAGGCGATTTTTGTTTCCTGTAACATCCAGCAGACCATTCTTTATCAGTTCTGAAAAGCCACTTTCTATCACCTGTTTTATATCTTCCTGGTCCACGGTTAGCTCATCATCCGTGCTTGATCTTGAATCTGCACCGGTATCCGGAAGTTCAATACCAAGATCAGGGTTTTTCGGGCGTATCACCGGGTCGCCAAACTGGATGGGATCCAGGGTTAAAGCAGGGGTCTTAAGATGACTAAAGGGATCTGCGTTAAAGGCCGAATCCAGAGTTTTTGCAAGAACGCGGTATTTGCCTTCATTCACCTGTGATATGGAATACATGACAACAAAAAATGCAAATAGTAGCGTAATGAAATCAGCATAGGATACCAACCAACGTTCATGGTTTTCATGCTCCTCTACTACTCGTCTACGTTTGGCCATACTCTTTGTAAACCGTTAAGTGCCGATACAGATATACAGCATCAGGTTTGAGAAAAACCGGACAGCTTTAACTCAATCGACTTGGGATTTTCCCCTTCGGCAATCGATACAATACCTTCAATCACCATCTCCTGAAATTGAACATTATCCCTGGTAACACTTTTCAATTTACTGGCTATAGGCAGAAACAGTAAGTTTGCCAGCCCGACACCGTAAATGGTCGCAACAAAAGCAACTGCAATCCCAGGGCCCAATGCAGCAGGATCAGCAAGATTTCCCATCACATGAACCAACCCAAGTACCGCACCTATAATTCCGATGGTCGGTGAATATCCACCCATTGCTTCATAGAATTTAGCTGCGTTAATGTCTCGTTGTTCGCCAACGAATAGCTCAACTTCGAGGATATCTCGAATAACCTCCGGCTCGCTGCCATCAACCAGCAATTCCAGGCCTTTTTTCATGAAGTCGTTAGTTTCCTCTTCGGCAACCAGTTCAAGACCAAGCAGGCCCTCTTTTCTCGCGGTCATACTCCATTCCACCACCTTTTTTATGCCTGAATTCAACTGTATGGGTGGTGGGAAAAACACCCAACCGGTAATCGCCATTGCTCTCGACAAACTGGTATAGGGCGTTTGCAGCATCGCTGCCCCAAGGGTGCCGCCCAGAACAATTAATATTGCCGGCAAGTTCATCAGTGCGCCTATATGGCCACCTTCAAGGAAATTGCCACCGAGGATTGCGCCAAACCCAACGATTACACCAACTAAACTTAGCTTATCCATTAAAACGTTTTAATCCCAAAATCATCTCGTCAATATTCAGAATTTGATTCGCCAGATTCGCTTTCGCAATTACGCCCGGCATTCCATAAATAACACTGCTTTTTTCATCCTGCGCCCAAACTGAAGAACTGTTTTTCCGTAGTTTTTTTGCGCCCATGTGACCATCAGATCCCATACCAGTGAGTACAACCGCCAGTACCTTTCCGCCGTATGCATCAGCTGCACTACCGAACATATAATCTATCGATGGTGCAAAACTGTAGGCATCATTTTTTGGTGCTATACCGATATAGCCAGATCCGTTGTGGCAAATTTTCAATAATTTTCCGCCCGGTGCAATCAATGCCTGACCAGCTATCAACGGATCTCCAGGTTCCGCTTCCTTTACATCTACGCCACAGTTTTTGGACAATCGATTTGCGTACGCCCTGGTAAAATTCTCAGGCATATGGATTGCTACTACGATGGGTACTGGGAAATTCCTGGGGAGCTCTGAAAGAAGCGCCTGCACCGCCACCGGACCACCGGTAGAGGCACCAATTACGATGAGTTCACAATTTTTTTCCAGAGCCTTTGTTTCAGACCTGTTCCCGATTTTAGCGGGTACAGTTGAGCTTTTACTTCGATTGGCAACAAGCTGTAATACCAGATCGCTAAGAAAGTGATCATCAACAAACGGGGTATTGCCATCTTTGCCATGCTTTGCTACAAAATCCAGCGCACCTGCTTCCAGCGCCTCCAATGTAGTTGACGCGCCCTCATAAGTGAGTGCAGAGATCATTAAAATTGGGGTAGGAAAGCGTTTCATAATCTGGCGAACTGCAGTAATGCCATCCATTACAGGCATTTCGTGATCCATTGTGATCAGATCGGGATGATATATCTCAACCTTTTTCAGGGCATCTTCACCATTTTCTGCTGTGGCAATTACCTCGATTTCAGGATGGTTTTCAAACAGCTCACACAGTCTTTTGCGGAAAAAAAAGGAATCATCAACAATTAGAATTTTTATGGTCATTCATTCGTAACCTACAACGCAAACAAAACTGTTCATCTGACAGCCCTGCAAAGAATCATCATCTGATTACCCGTTGGCATCGGTAAATTCGCCTATAGTCGCCCGTTATCAGGCGACATAACTAAGCTGCATATTTTTTCAGCATGCTTGGTACATCCAGGATCAGCGCAATCCGGCCGTCTCCTGTAATGGTAGCTCCAGCCATACCAGCAGTACCTTGCAACATGCTACCCAGCGGTTTAATTACCACCTCTTCCTGGCCCAGCAGTTGATCAACAACAAAGCCCACCCGTTGGGTGCCCACCGTTACAATCACAACATGGCAGTCACTATGGCTTATCTCTTCACCGGAATAACCTGGCAGCAGCCAGTTTTTGAGGTAAAACAGCGGCAGCGCTTTATCACGAACCGAAACAACTTCCTGCCCATCGACCACATTTGTTTTCGAGAGGTCGAGATTAAATATTTCATTGACACTAACAAGCGGCAAAGCAAATGTTTGGCCACCTAGCATAATCATTAGTGTTGGCATGATTGCCAGCGTCAGTGGTACCTTAATTTCTATTCGAGTGCCCTTGCCAAGTTCTGAATGAATCTGAATCGCACCGTTCAACTGGGCAATTTTAGTTTTAACCACATCCATTCCCACACCACGACCCGATACATCGGAAATTTCCTCTTTCGATGAAAACCCAGGGGCAAATATCAGGTTAAAGCACTCTTCGTCGGTCAATCGATCAGCCGCATCGCTATCCATCAGGCCTTTCTTGACCGCAAGTCCTCTCAACACGTCCGGTTCCATACCCTTACCATCGTCGGAGATCGTCAAATTGATATGATCGCCTTCCTGTTCCGCGGAGAGAATTACGCTACCGATGCGGTCTTTGCCAGCAGCCTCCCGCTCATCCGGGGATTCAATCCCGTGATCAACTGAGTTTCTCACCAGGTGAACCAGCGGGTCAGCAAGAGCCTCGACCAGGTTTTTATCCAGATCGGTGTCTTCTCCTACCATCTGTAGGCTGACCTCTTTCTTGAGTGAACGCGCCAAATCACGTACAACCCGAGGAAAACGTCCGAAGACTTTTTTGATCGGCTGCATTCTGGTTTTCATTACAGAGGTCTGTAGATCCGCAGTTACCACATCAAGATTGGAGACCGCTTTGGAAAGATCTTCACCTGGAGTATTTCCACTTATCCTGACCAGGCGATTCCTCACCAGAACCAGTTCGCCCACCATATTCATGATGTCATCCAGCCGCTGTGTATCCACACGAACGGTGGTCTCTGCTACCGGTGGTGGAGGGTCTTTTTTCTTATTGGCATCAGCAGCAGCTGCGGGTTTGTCCGTTGACTTAGTCGCTTTAGTATTCGCTTGTTTTTCCGCAACCACTTTTAATTTTGGTGCGGGTGCTCCCTTCTCACTGGAAGAATCTACCTTCGTTGGTCCTTTACCTTTACCATGCAGGTCATCTAGCAGTTGATCAAATTCGCTATCATCAATCATTCCGCCGTCAGCAGCTGGCGCGGCAAGTTTTTCTATTTTATCAACAGCTACGGCTTTTGTGTCTGGAACCGTCGTATCCGGAGATGTAGCTGCAGGTGCATTTGAGTGCTTACCTTTGCCATGTAGATCATCAAGCAGTTTTTCAAATTCTTCCGCACTTATCTCATCACCGGAATCTGCTTCTGCGGACTTGGCTTTCGGAGCGGGTTTTTCACCACCTCCAGGTTTACCATCACCGTGTAGTTGATCGAGCAAACGTTCGAATTCATCTTCACTGATTTCGCCACTAGGCGTTTCCTCTCCCGCAGCTGAGTCAGATGCTTCGGGTGCTGGCTCCACTGCAACTTCAACCGCCGCCTCTGGTTCACCGGAAAGCGCCTGAGAAATCATTTGAAACAGGCTTTCATCAGCTGCGCATACTTCGTCGCCGGCCCTGACCTGAACAAACATTTCATTGACGACATCAAGAACCTGTAAGACTATATCCATCAGATCGGCTGATACCGATAGTTCACCTTTTCGCAAACTATCAAACAGGTTTTCGGTTACATGACAAATATTGACAAGGTTGTCGATCTGTAAAAATCCAGCACCGCCTTTAACGGTATGGAATCCACGAAAAATCGCATTCAACAGCTCAACGTCATCGGGTTTTTGTTCGAGGTCAACCAACTGTTCATTTAGCTGTTCCAGAATTTCTCCAGCTTCAACCAGAAAATCCTGAAGGATCTCGTCGTCATCACTAAAACTCATCGTTTACTCCTAAAAACCAAGACTCGATAACAGATCATCGACATCATCCTGGCCATCAACAAACTCTTCATTCTTGGTCGGAAAGATACCCATCTCTTCCAGCGCGGGCGTAGATTTCTGGCTCTCTTCACCTGCATCAATGCCGGTAACCGCTTCCAGGTTGCCAGCAAGTTTTACCAGTGACACCAGGCTGGTTTCAACATCCTGAACCAGCGTCATCACCCGTTTGATTACCTGTCCAGTTAAGTCCTGGTAATCCTGCGCCATCAATATATTAGTCAAATTTTCCTGCAGACTGTTTACACGGGTCTCATTTGCCTCAAGGAAATCACCCATATTTTTGTACAGGCTGCCAAACTCCTCATAGGAAGTTTCACGGTTTCCCAGGCGTTGCCACTCTTTTTTGAGCGTATCTGTTTCGGTACCGATTTCCTGTGCAATCGGCAGGCTGGCTTCTACCATATCCATTGTACGGTTGGCGGCACTATCGGTAAGATTCATCACATAACTGAGACGATCTGTTGCATCCGATATCGTGGACATCTCTTTTTTGTCGCTATCATCCAAATAGGCATCAATATGAAATTCAGAAATGGCGTCATGTAACGCACGGGTTAATTTCCCGATTTCGTTATAAAGCCCCTTATCACGGGTATCCTTTATTGAATCGATTAATTCATTGATCTCGCTGGAGTCGCCTTCAGCAATTTTTTCCGCCAGCAACTCGGTTGCTTTGGAGAGATCCTGCATATAATTTTCGTGAGAATGGGTATCTGTTAATCGAGACATTTCCTGCAACCTGTATTATTTTGGGTTAACCCGCGTCTACTCTTTCAAAGATTTTTTCAATCTTTTCCTCGAGTACAGCTGCAGTAAAAGGTTTCACAACATATCCATTGACCCCGGCCTGTGCCGCTTCAATAATCTGTTCACGCTTTGCTTCTGCGGTAACCATAAGAATTGGTAACCCCTCCAGTGAAGCATCCGCACGCACCGCCTTAAGCAGATCGATACCTGTCATCTTCGGCATGTTCCAGTCGGTAACAAGAAAATCGATACCGCCTTTCTGCAATATGGGAAGCGCTGTGCTGCCGTCGTCAGCTTCTTCTGTATTGGTAAAGCCAAGATCCCGCAACAGGTTTTTTATAATTCTCCGCATCGTCGAAAAATCATCGACGATCAGGATGTTCATATTTTTATCCAAGAGAAGCCTCCAATAAGACTCAAATTACTTGCTGAAAATTCACGCTGTTAAGCGGGAAATCCAACAGGTACTTTTCAATTTTCTTCATCACAAAGTCTAGTCGCTGTTTCACAGCTAGCCAGTTTTATGCGCAATTTCACATAATCAGACAATTTATTGATTATTTTTCCAACGGCTTATGCGTGCACGTACTTTTAAGACTGCCTGGCTGTGTATCTGTGACACTCTTGATTCACTCACTTCCAGAATTTCACCGATCTCTTTAAGGTTCATTTCCTGGTCGTAGTAAAGAGAAAGTACGGTTTTATCACGATCCGCCAGGCCTTTAATCACCTCTGCTAGATATCGTTCAAAATCCTGTTTTTGTACGATATCGAAAGGATTTTCATCCGCTGATCTGGATTCATCGGAATCAGGCAATTCTGACCCTTCGGTCATCATTTTTAATTCTTCAAGGCTAAACAGTTTGGAACCGGATATATCAGCCAGCAAGCGATGATATTCATCCATGCTGATCTCCATTGCATCGGCAATATCCTGATCCCGGGCATCGATCCCATGTTGTTGCTCAATATTTTTAATGGCATCGGATATCGCCCGGGATTGTCGATGGACTGAACGGGGAGTCCAGTCACCACGACGCACTTCATCCAGCATCGCTCCACGAATACGGATTCCCGCATAGGTTTCGAATCGTGCGCCCCTTGATGCATCAAATCGTCCGGCCGCTTCGAACAGCCCAATCATTCCTGATTGAATGAGGTCGTCCAGCTGTACTGATGCGGGTAATCGAGACAATAGATGGTGTGCAATACGCTTCACGAGGACCGCGTGCTGCTCAACCAGGCCATTCATATCAACTGTTTGGGTTTCCTGATACATAGCGACAGGCATACCGATGTTAGAAGTTTACCGAGGTTTGACTCATTAACAGTTGTTCGGCAAAAAACTCCATATAGCCCTTTGATTTGGTGGGCAGAGGCCATGACTGAACTTGATTGGCAAGCTTGTCGAAGGCTATAGATGCGTTACTTTTTGGATAGGCCTGATAAACCGCACGCTGCCGCTTGATCGCTTTACGCAGGTTTTCATCGTGGGGAATACAGCCCGCATACTGAATATTAATATCCAGAAAGCGACTGGTTACCTTTTGCAATTTGCTAAAAAGGCTCATGCCCTCCTGATCAGAACGAACCATATTGGCAAGCACACGAAAGTGATCCACCCCATGCTCGACACTTAGCAATTTGATCAAACCGTAGGCATCGGTAATCGATGCGGGTTCGTCACAGACAACTACCAACACTTCCTGTGATGCTTTTACAAAATTGACTACGTCGCTGGAGATACCCGCAGCGGTATCAATTATGAGTACATCCAGTTGATCGCTCAGCTCACTAAACGCATGGATAATGCCACTGTGATGAGCCGGACTTAGATTCACCATTCCCTGAACACCGGATGCGGCTGGAATCACTTTTAGCCCTGAAGGCCCTTCCACCATTACATCCTGCAAAGAGGCTTCTCCAGACAACACATCAGAGATGTTTTTTGCCGGGGTTAATCCCAGCACCACATCAATGTTTGCCAGTCCCATATCGCCATCCAGCAGTACAACTCGTTGCCCTCGCTTAGCCAATGCCACACCAAGATTAACGGATATGTTGGTCTTACCGACACCGCCTTTACCACCGGTAACAGCTATCACTCGTATTGGGTTGGAACCTGCCATTGATCGACCTCTATTTTTCGCTCTTCTACTTTCAATACTAGTAATCATTTAAGTCCATCCGGGGTGTTTTTTCCTGTTTATGACCATCATTAAATCGTTCCTGATCATCCATTTGAGGTGATTTTTCTTTCGGTTTGCTGATATCTCCCGCCATAATCACAAGCTGGTGAGATTCCGCTCTATGAATATCATCGGGGATATTTTGCCCATCGGTATAGCTGGCAATTGGTAATTCACGCTCAATGGCCAGGCTGAGAAGATGGCCAATTTCTGAAGCTTCATCAGTTTTGCTGACGATACAACCGTGCAGTTGAATAAGATTCAGCCGTTGAAGGTAGGATTCCAGTACCTGATACTGGCTGGTGCAGGGCATCACAAAAAAATGGTCAATAGGAAAATGTGAACGGGCCAGTTGATCCAGATGCTCACCGAATAGTGCTTCATCGCCACTTAAACCCGGATTGTCGATCAGCACTAAACGTCGTTTGGAAACATTTTCCAGCACCTGATCCAATGGTTGCTGTTCCGTTACTGAATAAACAGGAATACCAAGAATTCGTCCGTAGCTATTGAGCTGATCCCGTGATGCAATTCGGTAGCTATCGGTAGTGACCAGCGCTACTTCCGAGGCACCGTATTTCAATACATGATGTGCTGCGATCTTACCGATGGTGGTAGTTTTTCCCGCACCTGTGGGACCAACCAGGGAAACTATGCCCTCATAGTCACAAAGGTCATCGAAGAAGATCGGCAGCATCTGTTTTAAATGTTCCGAAACGTTATTCCAGCCCTGCTTCAAGCCGTCATCGGTACTCAGCCCAGACACTAGCTCGTCACACAACGAGGCTTGCAGACCAGCTGCCTCCAGACGCTTCCATATCGCAGCGTGAATCGGTGTTTGCTGGCTAAACTGTGTCCATGAAAGCGCTTTAAACTGCGCCTCTAACAACGCCTTCAAGCCGCTAAGCTCATCTTTTACCGCTGACAATTCCATATTATTTTTCTTGATCATCTGCTCATAAGCATGATCTGTAGCGGTGGGCTGCCGTGATACGGAACCCGGTGTTTTCGATCGCTTTGCCGGTGGCAGCAATCCCGCTGTTTGCAGCTGATCTCCTCGGGGAAGGGTTCCCTGTACCGAGCCGGGTAGTTTTCCAACGCCAGGCTGTGTGATTGCACTGGATAGCGAAACCGTTACGTCATTCGCAATGCCACGATTAATCTGCTCAGGTTTTTCTTTGCTGGTGCCGGAACGCTTCGACAACCCAGAAAAGGAGAATGATCGAGCACGTTCCTCAGAGGGTGGCGATGTTTTTTGTGCTGCTATCGGGGTTCTCGCTGCCGCCTTGGCGTTAGCGTTGGCTACAGTGGACCCATTGGCCACGGCAGATGCCTGTGCCAAAGTTTGTGTCACTTGTTGTTGTGCCTGCTGAAGTGGCTCCAACATATCCGCTGGAGCGGCAACAATCTCAACCCCTTCCATAACGTTCCGATGGGATAAAATGACCGCATCTGGCCCCATATCCTCCTTAACCAACTTCATTGCGCTGTGCCTGTCTCTTATACACATCTGACGCTGCCG
>JAHRWD010000022.1 GCA_019090315.1 Pseudomonadales bacterium | reverse complement strand
TCGTAATCTTGTTCTGGTTGTGCACTCATAGTTACATATCTCCGATAACTGGATAAAACAACATGTTTAATAACCTAAAAAGCATAACCGCAGATGGTCGAACAATCAAACAGTTAGAAAATCTAACGGATATCGTTTTTATAAGATAAGGTAGAATAAGCGCATCAAAAAAACCAATAACAATAATGGGTTACCTACAAAATGAGTCTACTGCTCGAATTCCCACACATGGCACAATCTGTGGTTCGCGGCGTCTATGAAATGAGACGGCCCCGTGATACCAAACGCTCTACCGGCTGGGTGATTGAGCGCAATGCTCGATTGTACCCACAGGACACTGCCATCCTGTTTGAGGGCACGACGCTCAATTGGCTGCAATTCAACCAGCTCGTCAATCGTTATTCCGACATGTTTAAGGCTCGAGGTATTACTCATGGCGATTCGGTTGCGGTGATGATGGAAAACCGTATCGAATTACTCGCCACGGCGATCGGTCTTAATAAAATAGGCGCAATAGCAGGTCTACTCAACACTAATTTAAGGGGAGAGGCACTCACCCACTGCGTGAAATCTGTAAGTGCGAAGAAGCTTGTAGTAGGTGAAGAGATGCTAGATGCGGTACACGAAATCCGCACCGAACTACCGTTAGCAAATGGTGCTGAAGACTACATTTTCATAACCGATAGCGGCGAAACACTTTGCCCCGACTGGTGCTTTAATTTCACAGGAATTCTGGACACATTCAGTACCGAAAATCCTGCCGAAACAGGTGATGTTACGCTGAACGATCCATGCTTTTATATTTTCACATCGGGTACTACAGGACTGCCAAAGGCAGCGGTCATGAGCCATGGTCGCTGGTACAAAGCCGCCAATGGTTTTGGTCGAGTCGGAAGCCATATCAAACATTCCGACCGTTTTTACATCACCCTGCCCCTTTACCATAACAATGCGCTTACCCTGGCTTTTGGATCAGCTGCAATGGTCGGCGCATCTGTCTACCTACGTCGAAAATTCTCCGCCAGTCAATTCTGGCAGGATACGCGGGAATACAACGTCACTGCGTTTATCTACATCGGCGAGCTTTGCCGCTATCTTCTGCTGCAACCAGAAAAGCCGGATGATGGCGATAATCCGGTGGTTAAGTGTTTGGGCAATGGCTTGCGGCCAGACCTGTGGATGGAATTCAAAAACCGCTTTAACATCCATCGTATTTGCGAGTTCTACGCGCTAAGCGAAGGTAACTCTGCCTTCACAAACCTGCTAAATAAGGACGAAACCTTCGGCGCATGCCTGAGCCCTTACACGGTTGTAAATTACGACATACAGAATGATGAAATCATCACCGATGAGCGGGGGTTCTGCATTCCGATCAAAAAGGAACAAACTGGTCTGTTGCTAACCGAAATCACCGCAGCCGATGCCTACGATGGGTACACCGATAAAGAAGCATCAGACAAACGGATTCTTCACAACGTGCTCAAGCAAAAGGATTGTTACTTTAATACCGGTGATCTAATCAAACAGATTGATGTCGGATTTAGTTTCGGACTACCCCACTACCAGTTTGTCGACCGCGTGGGGGATACGTTCCGCTGGAAAGGTGAAAATGTTTCCACCAATGAAGTTGAAACAGTGATTAACCACCACCCGGATGTCGAATACTCAAACGTCTACGGTGTAACCGTACCCGGTTGTGATGGTCGGGCCGGTATGGCCGCTATCAAACTAAAAGGTAAATCCTTCGATCTGGCAAGTTTTGCTCAGAATCTGGACCAACAACTGCCAGTTTACGCGCGACCGTTGTTCATCCGGCTGTTAAACGAAATGGAAGTAACCGGCACCTTCAAATTAAAAAAAGGCACACTAAAAGAGGAAGGCTTTGATCCAGGCCAGGTGAGCGAACAGTTATTGATACGAACACCCGGTGGACAGGGATTTGAACCCTTAACCGATCAGCTACACCAGCAGGTGCTAGGTCAGCAATTAAAGTTCTGAGCCAGATTCAAGCTTTGAAAAATCGGTAAAAAGGTACAAACTGAGCAGTACAATTAGCATAGCGGCAGGTGGCAACATGGCGGTTGTTTTCAAACCCAGGGCAGGTATCAGCTGCCCCATTGCGACCGCTCCTAGTGGTGCGCCGCCCATAAAGCCAAGCTGGAATAATGAGAGGATTCGGGCACGGTGAGTGGGAGGTGAATACTCCTGAATAATACTACGCCCCATACTCATGGATACCGCAGCACCCATTCCCCAAATCAATAGTGCCAGCAATAGAAGGGGTAGAGGCGGTTGAAACGACAGTGAGAAAATCGCAACCCCACCCAGTAACATTGCCAGCATCAACGCTCTCCCGGGGCGTTGAATACCTTTGATCCGCAATAAAATCACCGTCGCTAAAATCGTACCGGACATAAACACGATACTGGCTAATGCCATCGTGGACGATTGAGCACCGTAGTGATCCCGGATCAAAATAGGCACGTAGACCATAAAGGTCGACATGTAAAAAAGGCCGATGGAAATATTGATGACAATCGCAGGCATAAGCCGCCTGTCACCTAATGCCATCTTTAATCCATCTAGAATTGCGTGTAGGCCTTTTTGACGTTGGCCACTCACAGCCACAACTCCGCCTTTGGGCAATTTATAAGCGGTGTAAACACCCGTTAACAGGAATGCAGCCTGAATTAACAAAATACTTACGACACCAATTCGGTCCGCGCTACCGGCGATAAGAAATCCGACTACTTGAACACCAAACTGAACACCGCTGGCTTTGATCACTGCCTGCTGCAAGTTTTCGCCCGCAACCCTGTTTAGCATGGAATCTCGCGCTGGGTTCATAAACGCTGATATCGTACCTACGGTCAGGGCATATCCAATTAGCACCGGATAAGAAAGCCCGCCGGAATATACAATCGCCGCCAGGACCAGGGATGGCAGCGCAATCACCACGTGCAACCGAATCATGATCGTTCGTTCATCATGGCGGTCAGCGATAAGCCCGCCGAACAGAATCAAAAATAGATTCGGGATTAGCAAACACATCTGTGCAAAACCAACCCGTTCTGCCGGCTCGTTCAAATAAAATGCAAC
Organism: Pseudomonadales bacterium; assembly: GCA_019090315.1. GTDB lineage: Bacteria > Pseudomonadota > Gammaproteobacteria > Pseudomonadales > JAHRWD01 > JAHRWD01. The sequence goes on along the minus strand of JAHRWD010000022.1, from coordinate 3,672 downwards.
CAACCACGGGTACAGTACTGCCTGAATACCGAAGGGTATAAACCAGGCTGAAACGGTACTCAGGTGCCAGTTAAGTGAATTTGAAGCTTGAGCAGTTTGTGACGGTTGTGTCATCCAGGGATACCGTCGAAAGGGCTTTTCATCTATCAAGTAGTTCCAGGTTTAGGTAGCGAGGAAACGGCAGTGCGCCAGGCTTACATCACCACGATCTTCCTGCCAGCATCGCACGGTAAGGTGAACTATACGACGACCCGGGTTATTGATCTGTACCTGACAAAAGGTATCAACCGGTCGTGTACTTCGCAAATATTCAACTGTCATATTGACACACTTGGGCAGGTGATCGTGACTAATAATACCGATAACCGCTAATGTCGCGGAACTCTCCATAAACCCAGCCAGAATACCGCCGTGAATCGCTTTAATAGTGGGATTGCCAATTAACTTCTTATCAAATGGCATTCTGAAAATCATTTGACCATTGAGGTTGGTTTCTATTTTGATACCAAGGTAATCCGCATAGGGGATCGATTTAACCAGTTCCGCGGCATTATCTTCATCCAGCAAAAAATTGAATTGAGTCATGACTGGTTCTTAGCTCCGCCGGTTAACAAACTAGAAAAACGACTAGCAGGTGCAAATGAAGGTCCTTTAGTGTTTAGCATAAAGGAACCGGTAACATGGGCGACCTCCTCCTTTTCTTCATCATCCAGATACGCATAACCCCTGAGGAATGCAACGGACTTAGTGAGGTGGTAACACTCGACGTCGGCAATCACATCAACGTCAGGTTTTGTTGGACGAAGATAATCTACACGCAGATCAATAGTTGCAATTGGCGCAAACTTTCTGACCGTCGTCATTACACACATGCCACAAACCGTATCGAGCAAGGTGGTAATAACTCCACCGTGTAGAGAACCCGTAGTTGGATCTCCTACAAATTTCTTGTTGTAAGGTAATCTCATCGATGCCTTACCATTTTCAATCGATTCGATTTTAAAATCGAGATCTTTAAACCCCGGATGCCTTTTGGCAAATTTATTGACCGCAACCTCGATGAATGACTGATCAAACATCTTGTCGCCAAGTTTTTCAAATTTAAACATAAATGGTTAAACCCATTGTTAGCGGAAAAAATCTCGCCATAAAAAAATGCCCTGGCGCTTACGCACCAGGGCATTTTGGATGCGAAAATCGCTTATTTAATGCTAGCGACTAGCAGCGCTAGGAATATCCTTAAACGGAATACCCTTATCTACTCGTGTTTCCTGAGGAATACCCAGCTCGCGCTCGGCAATCACATTTCGCTGAACTTCATCGGAGCCACCGGCGATTCGCATCGCTGGAATACCCAGATAAACTTCCTGGAACAGGCCACTGTTAAATACAGACTGCGGGCCATGTTCAGTACCCATGTTACCCTGAAGCTCCATACCGAATGCAGCAATCTCCTGATTCAATGCACCCATCGCCAATTTAATCACAGCACTTTCAGTGCCCGGCATGTTGCCCTGGGAGATTGAAGATAATACTCGGTTAGACGTCAGTTCCATAGCCTTCATACGTGAGTATAGCTCCGCAATTTTTGCACGCACAGCGTGATTCTCAACCGCTGGAATACCATCAACATAAGTATTTTGAGCGAGACGATGAAACTCCTGGAAAATCCGGTCTGGACCCAGTGCAAAACCGGAACCGATCGACATTCTTTCATTCATCAGCGTAGTGATCGAAACTGACCAACCGTTGCCCACTTCATCGAGTCGATCCGCATCAGGAATACGTACGTTGGTGAAGAACACTTCGTTGAAGTTTGCGCCGCCAGTCATCTGTTTGATGGGACGAACGTCTACCCCTTCCGCTTCCATATCTACGATGAAGTAGGTCAGGCCTTTGTGCTTGGCTGCATTAAAATCGCTACGGGTAACGATGATGCCGGTTTTGGAATAATGCGCACCTGAGGTCCAGACTTTTTGACCATTGATGATCCAATCGTCACCATCACGCTCTGAACGAGTCGTCAGACCGGCAAGGTCAGAGCCCGCCGCTGGCTCACTGAACAGCTGACACCAGATTCTTTCACCGCGCAAAAGCGAAGGAAGATATTTAGCTTTTTGCGCATCTGTACCGTGGGTCATAACCGTTGGACCAGCCATTCCCAGGCCAATTCCAAAGATGTTTTGAGGCGTATGGTAGTTGCGCTCTTCCTGACCAAAAATGATGTTTTCCATAATAGTGCCGCCACGGCCACCATACTCTTTTGGCCATGTAATACAGGCCCAGCCCGCATCGGCTTTCTTAGCCTGCCATGCTTGAGCTTGTTTAACTACGTCGTCGCCATCGTTCTCGGAGAACATTTCATAGCTGCCGGTTTCGTTAGGATCGATCCGTGTTGCATTGGCATCTAACCAACCGCGTACTTCTGCGCGAAACGCCGCTTCTTCGGGAGTATCGTTAAAATCCATTGTTCTATACCTTTTTAAATTAGGTGTAATTATTTTTGTTTTTAGGCTGGCGTTTACGCCGCTTTTGACTCAAGTATTTTGAAGAGTCGTTCGCGCCAAACCAGTCGGCCACCAATCAGTGCATCGAGGTGACGCATTCTTTTTACAAAAATATGGCAATCTTCTGCCCAGGTGAAACCAATACCACCGTGAACCTGCAGGTTTTCCTGTGCAGCAAACTCAAACGCTTCGGCAGCGGTTGAACGCGCCAGTGCAGCGGCTTCGGCAATATCACCTTCGCTGCTTTCAAGTGCCCAGGCACCAAAATAGCAGTTAGAGCGAGCCAGTTCATTACGCATAAACATATCGGAAATACGGTGTTTGATCGCCTGATATGTACCTAAAGGCTTGCCAAAGATGTAGCGTTCCAGTGAGTAATCCCGTGCATCTTCCATACAGCGAGTTGCGCCACCAACCTGTTCAAAAGCAATGAAAATCGCCATACGGCTAGTCAACATTTCCAGTAGCTCAGCGCCCTTACCTTCTTCACCCAATAGCTCAGCATCAGCGCCATTCAGCGTAACAACCGACGATGCACGCAGCATCTCCATTGACTTAAGCTCTGCGATATCAACGCTGCTTTGGTTCATATCAACGATATAAAGAGACAGACCTTTGCTACTCTGCGCAGCCACAACCGCAATACCCGCGATAGTCGCATCAATTACTGGCATTTTCTTACCGGTTAATTTGCCACCGCTCTCTTTGGTAGTGATACCGGCTGCGTCGTAACGACCACTTTGCTCGTAATAAGCAATGGTACCGATCAGCTCGCCGCTAGCCAGTTGTGGCAGGTATTTGTGCTTTTGATCTTCCGTTCCAGCTTGCAAAATCGCTTCTGCAGCACCAACGATAGAAGAGGTATAAGGCGTGTGCGCGAAGCTGTAACCCAGCTCTTCCGCAACCACTACCTGGTTCAGATAACCCATACCTGCACCACCGAACTCTTCCGGAATACCGATACCCTGGTAGCCATTTTCGGACATGATGTCCCACAATTCCTTATTGTAAGGAACGCCACCATCCATATCTTTATGGAGGCCTTCCAATGTTGCTTTGTTGAGAAGCAACTTTTTAGCCGCATCTCTCAATGCATGTTGATCGTCATCAAATAGAAAATTCATCGATGTTAGCTCCGTTATTGATCACGATTCAGCAGAGTGCC
>JAHRWD010000021.1 GCA_019090315.1 Pseudomonadales bacterium | reverse complement strand
CTCAAAAGCCATTTGAGCCTCGGCTTGCATTGCCAGGCGCTGACGTTCCATTTCATCAACATCATCTAGTTTGACCTGCACCCTGGCAAGAAAACGAACCACTTCATGTTTGAGGTTATTCAACATTGCTTCAAATAGTTCGAAGGATTCGCGCTTGTACTCTTGCTTAGGGTTTTTCTGTGCATAAGCGCGAAGATGAATCCCCTGCCGCAGATGATCCATAGAAGCCAGATGCTCTTTCCATAATGTATCAAGAACCTGCAACATCACCTGTTTTTCAAGGGTTCGAATTTCATCGCCAATCAGCTCTACTTTTTCCTCATAAACAGCAACAAGCTGAGCAAGTATTTTTTCCCTCAGCGTAGCTTCGTGAAGACTACTATCCTCCTCCAGCCATTTCTCAAGTGGTAACTCCAAAGAAAACTCGGCAGCAAGCTGTTGCTCAAGCCCAGGAATATCCCACTGCTCTTCGATGCTCTGGGGTGGAATAAATTCATCCATCACCTCATGAAGCACATCATCCCGAATCACTTCAATGGTTTCAGAAATATCATCCTGTTCCATTAAATCGTTACGTTGCTTGTAGATGATCTGCCTTTGATCGTTTGCAACATCATCATATTCAAGCAACTGTTTACGAATATCGAAGTTACGGCCTTCAACTTTACGCTGGGCTTTTTCAATGGCGTTGCTCACCATTTTGTGTTCGATTGCCTCGCCCTCTTCCATGCCAAGCTTTTGCATAAAGCCTCTCATTCGATCAGAGGCAAAAATTCTCATCAGGCTATCTTCAAGGGAGAGGTAAAAACGGGATTCGCCCGCATCGCCCTGCCGACCGGAACGGCCACGTAACTGGTTGTCAATTCTGCGGGACTCGTGCCGCTCTGTACCTATAATACATAGCCCACCCGCATCCAGTACCTGCTGGTGACGTTGTTCCCATTCCGTACGGCGTGTTTCGATTTCATCATCAGTCGGATCTTTCAGTTTGGAAATTTCTACTTCAAAATTCCCACCCAGCACAATATCGGTTCCTCGACCCGCCATATTAGTAGCAATAGTGATTGCGCCAGGGCGACCCGCTTCAGCAATAATATCTGCTTCTTTTTCATGAAATTTAGCGTTCAGAACGTTATGTTTAACATTCTTTTTTTGCAGAAATTCAGATATTAATTCGGAACTTTCTATTGACGCAGTACCGACCAAAACTGGTTGTTGATCCTGCTGACACTGATTGATATGTTCGACAATCGCTTCGTATTTTTCACCAGTCGTCATAAATATCAGATCATTTTGATCTTTCCGAACCATCGGTTTGTTGGTAGGAATTACAACGACATCAAGGCTATAAATCTGGTGGAATTCAAATGCTTCGGTATCTGCAGTACCGGTCATTCCAGACAAATTGTTGTATAAACGGAAGTAGTTTTGAAAGGTGGTTGAAGCCAGGGTTTGGCTTTCATTTTGAATTGCGACACCCTCCTTGGCTTCAAGTGCCTGGTGAAGCCCTTCCGACAAACGCCGACCTGGCATAGTCCGACCTGTATGTTCATCCACTAGCAGTACTTCACCGTCGCGAACAATGTATTCAACATTCTTTTGAAACAGAACGTAGGCGCGTAATGCGGAGTGGACATGATGCAGCAATCTAAGGTTTGTGGGCGCATAAAGACTATCACCCTGCTCCAGCAGACCGTTGTCGGTCATTAACTGCTCGACAACCTCATGCCCATCTTCAGTTAACTCTACCTGGCGCTGTTTTTCATCAACAATGTAATGACCGGGTGTAACTTCAACACCCTCTTCAGCCTCTTCCTGACGACTAAGGTGACTGATGAAACCATCTACTTTTTTGTACAGTTCGGAACTATCTTCAGCCGCCCCGGAAATAATAAGAGGTGTTCGCGCCTCATCAATAAGAATCGAATCAACCTCATCGACTACTGCAAAATTAAGATCTCGCTGGGATTTATCCTCAGCTCGAAACGCCATATTGTCTCGCAGATAGTCAAAACCAAATTCATTATTGGTTCCATACACAATGTCTGCCTGATAAGCGGCTTTTTTGGTTTCGGGATCCTGACCCGGCACAATCACATCAACTGTCAGCCCCAGACCTTCATAGATCGGTGACATCCAGTTAGCATCTCGCGTTGCCAGGTATTCATTCACAGTAACCAGATGAACGCCCTTTCCAGACAGTGCATTCAGGTACGCAGGCAATGTAGCTACCAGGGTTTTACCCTCACCAGTACGCATCTCTGCAATACGGCCTTCATGCAACGCAATACCTCCCAGCATCTGAGTATCAAAGTGGCGCATCTTCATGAATCGCTTGCCCGACTCTCGCACACAGGCAAACGCTTCGGGAAGAATTTGCTCGAGATTTTCGCCTTGCTCAAGTCGCTGCTTAAACTCGAGTGTTTTGCCTTTTAACTCCTCATCCGATAGCCCACTAACTGGCTCATCAAAGCTATTTATTTTTTTTACTGTCTTCCCCATCCGCTTTAATTGGCGGTCATTTTTGGTTCCGACGATACTTTTGACTAACCCAAACATAACATTTACTTCAGTGAGAACTTAGGAGGAATAAAAACGTTAACGCGACGCATTGTAACTGGATCTGAAACAGACGAGAACAAATAAAAACGAACTTGAAACAGTGTCATTGTGGTTACGATAATCAAACAACTACAGGGAGACCTCAGCATAACTACTGCGCTTGACAATACGGCGTTAAAAATCAGCTCAAAATGCTCATTTATACCTGTAAACTGCGCTTTTTCGCTAATTTTTTGCCTTGTCTTGCCTGCGCTCGCTACGTTATGCAGAGGTCTCACAGGGTTTCAGTGGCGCCTGTTTAGATAGGTTTTCGGATCGACAACTCGACCCTGTTTATACACTTCAAAATGAACATGTGGGCCGGTGGAACGACCAGAACTACCCATCTTAGCAACGGTATCACCTTTGCTTATCACATCGCCTTTATTGGCTAACAGCTGTTCAGCATGCGCGTAGCGAGTTACATAACCGTCGCCATGATCAATTTCAATCATTTTGCCGTAACTACTGCGTTTTCCTGACCAGGTGACTACACCTGGCGCAACAGCAATAATGTCAGACCCCTGCTTACCAGCAAAATCGATACCCGCATGCCATGCCGGCTTGCCAGTAAACGGATCTGTACGACGACCAAATGGTGATGACATCCAGCCTTTCAGGATAGGACGCCTGGTAACCACCAATCCCTGGCCGATATGCCGACTTTCCAGCATAGCTTCCAAAATTTCAAGCTGACGGCTGCGATCGGAGATCAACACATCGAGTTGCTGTAGCTGGCTGCGGATACTCTCGCCCGGTACTAGTTGACCTGGCATTAGTTGATCTAAATCTCGCTTACTCACAAATGAAGGCAATTCTGGCCCGCCAAGGGCTGGGCTGCTGGAAAAATCAAATTCACCTCGATCCAGCTTTGCAATATCCGTTACGCGATCACCCAATGCATCCAGGCGAACCAAACGCGCCCTCTGCATGGCGACTTCACCCATCAATGTATCGAGCTGGGCCTCAATTTCCGAGCGAGCCAGAATCAGGCTTTGTTCAATTTTAAATTGGCTTGTATGTAGATCAACCAGCGACTTCTCATACCGATCGATCGGTTTTTGAGCTAATTGATAGCCCAACAAAACCGCCAAAACCAGCGCAAAACAAAGGCCAATCAAAATTGACCATTTGAGCTTTGACGTGACTACGAGACGATGAACTGAATTATTTTTCTTGCGGACAAATAGAATATTAAGCATGCTAACAGGAGTTATGAACCGAATGCTGAAACTGTGAATTTTAGCACAAAAATGACAGAACCCTGAGTCTAAAGCATCATCGCCAGGCAGAATAGATTGAAAACGACAAAACCCCAGCCATTCACACCTATGCGAGGCGGTGATCTCGACTCATTAGTCAAAAAAGCAGAGCAATTATCCCGCATAAATCGAATCGTGAATAACGAACTTCCCAAACAAGCCAGGGATCACTGCTCGGTGGGTGCTTTCAATAATGGCGAGCTCTCTCTGGTGGTGGAAAATGGCGGCTGGAGCACTGCCATCCGCTATCAACAAAAAAACCTGATACGAAAGCTTCAGGGATATCCGGAATTCCACAGCCTGGTCAAAATACAGATTAAAACCAGACCTGCAGCTGAACTATTATTCTCGGAACTTCGAGCAAACGAAAAACAGACGAAAGAAAAAGAAGATGAACGGGCTAAAGCAAAAAAGCTAGCGGGACAATTTAGACAAATTCGTGATCCCGAGCTCAGGAAAGCGATGCAACAACTTTCCCAGGCGATTCAATCAGAAAAATAACGGAACAGGTTGATTAAGCTGGTAGGGACTGGCTCCGACGCCAAACCAGCCTGAAAACATCTGCCACTAGGCAACAGATACAGGCTGAACGTAAGAGATAGGGGCTTCCTGGTCATTTTCAAACGTGACCAACTCCCATGAATCTTCATTATCCAGCAACTTTCTCAGCAACTTATTATTGAGCTCGTGACCCGACTTATAACCGACAAATTCACCGATCAGGCTATGACCAAGCAGATACAGATCACCAATAGCGTCGAGGATCTTATGCTTAACAAACTCATCTTCGTACCGTAAACCATCCTCATTAACGATACGATAGTCATCAACCACAATAGCGTTATTAACGCTGCCGCCTAATGCAAGGTTTTGTTCCTGCAGCTGTTCAAAATCCTTCATAAAACCAAAGGTTCTTGCTCTACTCACCTCTTTCACAAAGGATGTGCTGGAGAAATCTACAACCGCTTCCTGGGTCAATCTTTTAAAGACCGGATGGTCAAAATCGATGCCAAAACTGACTTTAAACCCATCAAACGGCAAAAACTTGGCGCTCTTGTCGCCATCTTCAATACAGATCTCTTTTTTGATCCGAATAAATTTCTTGGGTGCGTCCTGATCCTGAATTCCAGCAGATTGAATCAAAAACACAAAAGGGTTGGCGCTTCCATCCATGATAGGCACTTCAGGGGAGCTAACTTCAACGTAAGCGTTATCGATCCCTAAGCCCGCCATAGCCGAAAGCATATGCTCAACCGTGGAGATTCGAACACCGTTTTGAACCAATGCAGTAGAAAGCGTGGTATCACCCACATTACAGGCCTTGGCAGGGATTTCTACGACTGGATCAAGGTCGGTTCGACAGAACACGATTCCAGTGTTTACCGGCGCTGGTTTCAGCGTCAGGTATACTTTTTCGCCGGTATGAAGGCCAACGCCCGCACCACGAATGATATTCTTCAAAGTTCTTTGTCTAATCATAAAAGTTTACCACCCACCAAAGCGTGCAAATTTAACCCGTAATTCTATCAAAATTCCTTATGGAACAGAAGCTTATTCAAAAACCCTCAAAACAAATGCTTGAAATATGAGAGTTAGCCCCCAAATTGTCCGTCATTGTGGACTGCGAGCTGTTGAGGAAGTTCAATAGGTGCTTGCGGCAAACATCGCCACCCGTCAGAGATCTTTTTTAATCCCAAACAGGAGAAATTGTTCAAATGAGCACTGAAGAAGTACAAAAACAAACCCACGGATTCCAGACTGAAGCAAAACAGATGCTTCAATTGATGATCCACTCTCTCTACAGCAACAAGGAGATTTTTCTTCGTGAGTTGATCTCCAATGCTTCTGACGCGGCGGATAAACTTCGATTCCAGGGCCTCGCAGATGGTGCTCTATTTGAGAACGACCCTGAGCTTAAAATCACTATCGAATTCAACAAGGAAGCCAATACCCTTTCCATCAGCGACAATGGAATTGGCATGAATGAAGCCGAGGTGATCTCCCATCTCGGTACCATTGCCAAGTCGGGCACCAGTGAATTCCTTAGCTCACTTACCGGCGACCAGAAAAGCGACTCTCAGCTTATTGGTCAATTTGGTGTTGGTTTTTATTCTTCGTTTATCGTTGCCGATAAAGTCGACGTTGAAACCCGAAAAGCAGGGCAGGCAGCTGACCAGGGCGTTCGCTGGAGCTCAACCGGTGAAGCGGATTTCAGCATCGAACCAATCGAAAAAACCAATCGCGGCACCACCGTTATCCTTCATTTGAAAAAAGAGGAAAGCGAGTTCGCTGACGGCAACCGTATCCGCCACGTCGTCAAAAAATACTCGGATCACATCGCCCTTCCGATCGAAATGCTGGAGGAAGTATTTGGCGAGCCTGAAGAAGGCGAAGAGCCAAAAGAGCCTGGCTTCGAAACCGTTAACACCGCAACTGCACTCTGGGCACGCTCAAAAACCGAAATCGAAGACACAGAATACTGTGAATTTTATAAGCACGTATCCCACGATTTCGAAGACCCGCTGACCTGGAGCCACAACAAAGTAGAAGGCAAACTGGACTACACCAGCCTGCTATACGTGCCCAGCAGAGCACCCTTTGATATGTGGAACCGCGAGGCACCGCGCGGCCTTAAGCTCTATGTACAAAAAGTATTTATCATGGATGAAGCGGAGCAGTTCCTACCGCTATATCTGCGATTCGTTAAGGGCATAGTCGATTCAAACGATCTATCCCTGAACGTTTCCCGTGAAATTCTGCAGCAGGATCCAGCTATCGAATCGATGCGCAACGCGCTGGTAAAACGTGTGCTCGACATGCTAAGCAGAGTTGCCAAGAAAGATCCTGAGCTATACCTCAAATTCTGGAATGAGTTTGGCCAGGTGCTGAAAGAAGGCCCAGCCGAAGATTTCACCAATCGTGAAAAGATCGCCAAACTATTCCGTTTTGCCAGCACCGAAACCGGCAACGAGACTCAGGATCAATCCCTCGACGCATACATCGAGCGCATGCAACCGGGTCAGGACAAAATCTACTACACCTGCGCAGACACCTTCAAAGCGGGCCTCAACAACCCTCACATGGAGATCTTCCGTAAGAAAGGCATCGAAGTATTCATACTTTATGATCGCATCGATGACTGGTTGGTTAGCCAGCTTTCCGACTACGATGGCAAGAGTTTCCAGGATATCGCCCGTGGCGAACTGGATCTCGGCGACATCGACAAAGAGGAAGATGAAAAAGACAGCAAAGAGCGCAACGAGACCTTCAAAAGCCTGCTCGAACAGGTTCAGGAAACCCTTAAAGATCAGGTCAGCGAAGTACGCACCACTAACCGCCTAACCGACTCACCCGCCTGCTTAGTGGTAGGTGACGACGATATGGGTCTGCAGATGCAGAAAATCATGGAAGCTGCTGGACAGGCAATGCCGACCAACAACCCCATTATGGAGTTGAATACCGAGCACCCACTGATCCAGAAGCTTAACGATGAGTCCGATTCCGATCGATTCAACGATCTGGCCTCCATCGTCTTCAACCAGGCACAACTTGCCCAGGGCATTCAGCTGGAAGACCCTAGCAGCTATGTTCATCGGTTGAATAGCCTTCTGATGGAAATGTTTAAGTAACCGGTACACCCAACTGTTTGGCGGGCTGACTCCTCTATCGGTCAGCTCGTCATCGGTTACTCTGCACAAAGAATCCTTCCAGTGCTATTCTGCGCCTTATTCGCCACTCCTCTTTTCTCGACCAAATAGCAACCGTAAGCCATGTCCGAGCAAGAACAACCCCAAGATCAAGCTAAAGAGCAATCCACAGAGCCGCCGAAGTTCGATAGCAAAGCCTTTCTGAGCGCACTCACGACCCGCCCAGGCATCTACAAAATGCTCGATCAAAAAGCGGAAGTACTTTATGTCGGCAAAGCCAAAAATCTTAAAAACCGGGTTTCCAGCTATTTTCGTGCCTCAGGTCTAACCAACAAAACCGTTGCCCTCGTGAGCAAGATCGAGCAGATCGAGATCACCGTAACCCACAGTGAAACCGAAGCATTACTGCTAGAACACAACCTGATCAAAACCCTCAAACCGCCCTACAACATCCTTTTGAGGGATGATAAATCCTACCCCTACATCGTGCTTTCGAAAGACAAGGATTATCCGCGAATGGGCTCATATCGCGGCGCGCACCGTAAAGATCGCAACCTGTTCGGCCCATATCCAAGCGGCGGAGCCGTGAGAGAAAGTCTGAACCTGCTACAAAAAATGTTCAAAATCCGCTCCTGCGAAGAGAGTTTTTTCAGAAACCGCACCCGTCCCTGTCTACAGTATCAAATCAACCGCTGCAGCGGCCCCTGCGTAAAGCTGATCAGCCCGGAGGATTACCAAACCGATATCCGCCACGCCAGCATGTTTTTACAGGGCAAAAACCAACACATCATCACCGAACTCGGCGAACAGATGGAAGCCGCCGCAAACGATCTCGACTATGAAAAAGCAGCACAGATTCGTGATCAGATCGGCCAACTGCGACAGGTTCAGGAAAGCCAATATGTCAGTGGCCAGTCCGGTAATGTCGATGTGGTAGTGGTTGCCAGACAATCCGGAGCTTGCTGTGTACAGCTGCTCACCATTCGCGAAGGGTCGGTTCTGGGTGGAAAAAGCTATTTTCCGAAACCCAAACTGGACGATAGCGAAAAGGAGATCATCTCAGCATTTTTACCGCAACTGTATCTCAATCACACCAGCCGCATTCCCGACCAAATCGTGCTCGACACAATTCCCGAAGATGAAGAATGCATCGCTGATGCGTTAACCCAGGTCTCCGGCAGGCCCATCACCATCACCGACCGAGTGCGGGGCCATCGGCAACGTTGGAAGGCACTGGCCATCACCAACGCAGAACAGGCCATCACCAGCTTCCTCGCCAATCGCCAAAATGTATTTCAGCGCCTCGATGCCCTACAAACCGCACTAGACTTAGATACTATTCCCCAGCGTATCGAATGCTTTGATATCAGCCACACGTCAGGCAATCAAACCGTCGCGTCCTGCGTGGTATTCGGCCAGGCCGGTGCACAAAAATCCGATTATCGAAAATTCAACATTGACGGCATTACCCCCGGCGATGACTACGCAGCTATCGCCCAGGCGGTTAAACGCAGGTACACCCGACTCAAAAAAGGCGAAGGCAAAATACCCGACATCCTGTTGATTGACGGTGGCAAAGGGCAATTCAGCCAGGCAAAAAAGATTCTTACAGAGCTGCAGATTGAAGATATTTTATTAGTCGGAGTCGCCAAGGGTGCCGGTCGTCGGCCTGGTCTTGAAACGCTGATTCTAGACAACAATCAGCAGCTCAACCTCAATGCCAACTCCCCTGCATTGCACCTGATCCAGCAGATCCGCGATGAAGCACACCGCTTCGCCATCACCGGCCACCGGGCACGACGCGGCAAAGCTCAAACGCGCTCAGCGCTGGAAGATATCGCAGGGGTCGGCGCCAAACGCAAACGCAACCTGCTCAACCATTTTGGCGGACTGCAGGCAATCAAAAGCGCCAGCGCCGAAGAGATCGCAAAAACCCCGGGGGTAAGCAAAGCGATGGCGCTGGATATCTACAATAGCCTGCACAATGATGCAGATCGCTGAGCTTCCCCACCCTCTCAAACTAGCCTTATCGAGCATTAACTGGTACAACACCACCCCATGAATTTACCCAACTACATCACCCTGGCCCGCGTCGCCCTGATACCGGTATTCGTACTGGTATTTTACCTGCCCTACGACTGGAGCTACTCCGCTGCCGCCATCATCTTTGCTCTCGCAGGCATTACCGACTGGATCGACGGCTACCTGGCGCGCAAGCTCAATCAAACCACCGCCTTAGGCGCTTTTCTTGACCCTGTTGCAGACAAATTGATGGTGGTCACCGCCATCGTGCTATTGGTCGGCATTCACCCAACACCACTGTTCGCCATCCCGGCCGCGATCATCGCAGGCCGAGAAATCGTGGTTTCAGCACTAAGGGAATGGATGGCAGAACTTGGCAAACGTGCCAACGTCGCGGTATCGCAAATCGGCAAAATCAAAACCGCCGCGCAAATGGGAGCGATCACATTTTTTCTGATCGATAACCCCCACACCGGCCTGGATCTTGGGATGATTAGCTACACCCTGCTCTACAGCGCCACCGCACTCACCCTTTGGTCAATGTTTATCTACCTGAAAGCCGCGCTTCCGTTACTACTTGCCGACGAGAAAAACGATCAAGACTCCAGCTCATAGGGGCAAACAGACCCCTCGATACATACCGATAGATAACACTGGGATTCTGACAAAAAAATCAGTACAATCCTGCACCTTCAAAGGCTGGGTGGCAGAGTGGTCATGTAGCGGACTGCAACTCCGCGTACGCCGGTTCGATT
>JAHRWD010000020.1 GCA_019090315.1 Pseudomonadales bacterium | reverse complement strand
TCACTGTTAAGCGCTATTTTAACTGGCTTTTCTAAGAACACGGGTTGCTGCAAAAAAAATGACCCTAATTTAGCTAAGCATTGAGGTAGTTGTTTTGATTAACTCTGGGTTAACGCAAATCTCTCGAGTATTCCAAAACTGATCTCCAGTTAATACGTGGGCGTTAACAGTTTGTCCCGTTGCCTGCCATTGAGCCACCAAATCAGTGTTAGCGAGTGAACTTTTCTTCTCATCACTCGAAACCAGTTCAATCAGTTCGAGCTGCACAGCCGAAATATTTGAAGCAATTGTGAAGCTATTTGCCCGTTTTTCTCTCAGCGCCAGTCCCAACTCTGGATGAACATCATAACCAGCTAGTTCAATCACCTCACCGGCCATCATCCGATCATAGAGTATCTGGGTGCTTTCATTTTTGCGGTCACCGCTTGAAAGCATGTTCTGGGCGGCACGCAGCCGCAGAGATTGCCGTAGGTATACTTCACCACTCAGAACAGGCTGCCACCAGACAACTGTCTTAATGCGTGCGACGCCAGAGTTAACGACATCCAACGCTAATAACCCTCCCAAACGCAACCCGATATAGCTGATCTCGCTGTACTGTTGTTCTAACAGCCATTTCACCGAGGTTTGAATGTTTTCAATCCAGATTTGCCAGCGTGCTTCAGAAAAGTCACCGCCGCTATCACCCGTTCCATAAAGGTCTACTACCAGGCTCGAAACACCGGCATCCGCGAGTGCTCTTGCCTGCAATGAAAACATGCGGCGTGATTTATTCATCTCTTCGGCAAAGGGTGGGATGAATACCACTGCCTTTTTAACAGAAAGATCTTGCTTACCCGGATCTCTCGAAACGGATTGAGCCGCAGGGTAATAAACACAAAATAGCGATTCACCAGACGCGCCGTCACAGGGAAGGAAAAATGGCTTGAAATCAGGTGGCATGGTTCAAGTAATTGAGTTGTATTTTTCTTCAACAAACTGAATAAATGAACCTACGGTCTCGAAAGTTGATGCATCAACTTCGTCATCCTCAATAATAAATCCGTAATGATCCTCCAGGGCTGTTAGAACTGTAACCACCGCCATCGAATCAAACTCCGGGATGACTCCCAGCAAGCCTGAGTCCAGATTAAGCTGAACCAAACCTTCGTCAAGCTGAAGAGCAGAACGAAGCATTCCAGTTACGTCTGAATATATTGACATCCCCGCTTCCTTACATAACATTAGAAGAACCACATTTGACATATTATTATAGAACAAACTGAAGCCCATCCGTGAACGAATGAATGATTTAAGCACTACATTTCCCTCTCCTTCCATTCCTCTTTTTCCCGTACTGTCAGGATTTCCTGCATTCAGAAATACGCACAGTGGACAATCGCCCCCCTCTCTACTGGATACACGATCTACGCTACACATTTCCAGTGGCCGCGCAGGTATTGCGCTAGCACTCGAATGTGCAGGAGTGTTGGCGAGCGAGGAGGTCTTGATACCTGCGTATCACACTGACTCGATGATTGCTCCAGTGCGGAGGATTGGGGCTACTCCGATTTTCTATAAAATAGAATCGGACACCCAAATCGATATTTCCGATATAGAGCAAAAAATAAACAGCCACACGAAAGTAATACTCGTTACCCACTACTTTGGATTTGTACAAGACCTTCTACCCCTGAAGGAAATATGCAGTGCGCACGGAATCATTCTAATTGAGGATTGTGCCCATACCTTCTTTGGGAGCAGGAATGGGGCAACGGTTGGTCAAATTGGTGATTATGCCATCGCCAGCAGTATGAAATTCTTCCCGATCTATGACGGAGGCCTACTGGCCTCGCAATCACACACACTGGATGATATTAGACTCCAGGCTCCTCCCTCTGGATTTCAGGTAAAGGCCGCACTCAACATCCTGGAAAAATCCATCAGTTATCAACGACTTGGCCTCGCTGGAAAGCTACTCAACAGAATATTGTTGGTCAAATCCATTATCTGGCAAGCCATAAAACTAATATCTCTGAACAAAAGACAAGCGCGTAACGCAGGTCCAGCATCCGCGGATGGCGGATACGGGCTTGATGAACACTGGATTAACAAATCGATATCCCGGCCATCAAGGAAAATAATTGAATCTACCGACCTCAATCTGCTGGTACACAGACGCCGGGAAAACTATCAAAAAATACACGATGCCATTGTGGAAATCTCGGGATGCCACCCTCTGCATCAAATTTTACCCGACGGTGCAGTGCCAATGGTTTGCCCCATATATGTCGATGACCCTCAAAAACACTTTGCTAAACTTAAGCTTCTTGGGGTGCCGATATGGCGTTTTGGCGAGTATCTTGATCAACAGGTCAACGAAAAATTATGCAAAAATAGCGTAGAATTGTCTGCGCACATATTCCAGTTCCCATGTCACCAGGAACTCACAGAAGCCGAACTCGACTGGATGATCCAGACGATCCGCACCCAATTTGAGCAATAATTATATGGACTGGACGCTATACCCCATTCAGGAATTTCACACCTACAAGGAACAGTGGGACCAACTAAACCAGCAAACCTTCAGGGCTCCAACCCTGGATAGCGCTTTCATCGCTCCTGCTTTAAAACACCTTTCCAGCGGAAACGAAAAACTGGCTCTATATGGCAATCCCCAACAGCCTGCCGCGGCCACCATTATTCAGAAAGATAAATTTGGAACATGGAGCACTTTCCAGCCATCTCAAAACCCCCTGGGATCCTGGTTGCAGGATCAAACAACAAACACAGAGGAACTGATAAAGAAGTTAGTCAAAAAAACACCTGGGCTATGCCTGGTTATCGGCATTACCCAGCAAGATCCGGAGCTACAGGTTCGCCCCCGGCAAACCAGGTGGCTCAACACTATTGATTACATACGCACCGCTCGGGTGTCCACAAGTTGCAGTTTTGAAGATTACTGGGCAGCGCGCGGCAAAAACCTTCGGCAAAATTTACGCCGACAGCACAACCGCTTAAATAAGGAACATACCGAAGTTACATTAAAATGCATCACGATTGCCGATCAGGTATGTGATGCGGTTACGGCATTTGGTGTGTTAGAAAGTGCCGGTTGGAAGAACCAGTCAGGAACAGCCGTGAATGCAACCAATGCTCAGGGTCGTTTCTATACTGAGATGCTAGAGGGTTTTTGCCGTAAAAATCGGGGGCGCATCTATCAGTACTGGTACGATGACAAACTGGTCTCATCAGAACTATGCATTACTGGTAGCGATGAAATTATCATTTTAAAAACCACCTACGATGAAACCATTAATACATCATCACCAACGATGCTGATGCGAAAGGACGT
Source organism: Pseudomonadales bacterium (assembly GCA_019090315.1). Lineage (GTDB taxonomy): Bacteria > Pseudomonadota > Gammaproteobacteria > Pseudomonadales > JAHRWD01 > JAHRWD01. Next base: position 807 of record JAHRWD010000020.1, on the reverse strand, counting down.
ATTTGAAAAAATATTTAGTGAGCCAGCGTTATCACGTGTCGAATTTTATGGCTCGGCAATGGATTGGCATACCAAATGGACCGATGAGATCCGTACTATGTACCATACAAATATCTACCGATACCGCCTACTTTCTTAAAAGGCTTTGTTTCCGCATAGCCCATAGCATCTACCATTCATAACCGATTCGTAAGATACCGAATGTAAATAAACCCCAGATACAACCAGTAAGAAAACTTGTATGGATTGTGCTTCAAACTACGTAAGATTGAACTGAGCGCTACATCTATGCTGCCACTATTCAGGTGATAGTATGCAAATGAAAAACAGACTTCTGCCAAATATTGTTCAACCCGATTTTTTTTGACCGTATCTCCACCAACACACTGGTACCCCCAGGTATCTATTGCACCTGCCAGCACCTCATACTCGAAATTAATTTCATTGGGCCGGTGAGTCACGCTTTCATTGTTCATGCGATAGACCGCGTAAACTTCATCTAACTTATGAATTTTTGTTACCCGGGAAACACGAATCCAGTAATCGTAATCCTGTCCTCGCCGAAGGCGGGCATTAAAGTCACCGACCTGTTCATAAACAGTTCGCCGCATTAACACGCTACTGGTCCACACGACGCAGTCAAATAGAAGATCACAGTACAACCAGCCTGAAAAATGCGTGCTGTCTTCAGGGTGCCCACGGCCATCAGTGAGTTTAATCTCAGGAAAAACGCCAGTTTCATCAGGGAACCAGGTCAGCCAATTGCCTGTCTCTTATACACATCTGACGCTGCCGACGAATAGCCTT
>JAHRWD010000019.1 GCA_019090315.1 Pseudomonadales bacterium | reverse complement strand
TGTTGCTTTGTTAAGAAGTAGCTTTTTAGCCGCATCTCTCAACGCATGTTGATCATCATCAAATAGAAAATTCATCGATGTTAGCTCCGTTATTGATCACGATTCAGCAGAGTGCCGAGCCGTCACATTTTTTATTAAATTCGCTATGTTCCCTGCCCTGAGTCCATTGGTAAGCGGAAAAAATCCACCAATAGATATCTGCATCCGGGGGCTACGCATAGCCTGACGGTCGGGGAGGCCGGTTAGATTAACCCAGCCACGCTAGAATCTAAAGTACATTGCACCCTATTTATTAGCAGCTGTACTGTGACATCTGATAATTTTGAAAATAACCGGTGCAAATCAAGATATACCCGACTCTAGTCTACTTTGCCTCATCTATCTATTCCCTCTAAAATGCGCTCTCCCTGTGTTCAAAAAACAAAAGAAAAATATGCGCTCCACTATTAAGCACCTGCTAATCCTACTGGTAACAGCATGCATCGTGATTCCTGTATCGATTTCTGCAGAAACGAACTCTAAAACATCCTCATGGACTCCACCGATATCGGATGATGAAGACTACGACTGGATACAGCTTGTCTCTGGTGAGTGGCTAAAAGGTGAGCTGATTTCAATGTATGAAGGGACATTGGAGTTTGATAGCAAAGAACTTGATGAGCAATCATTCGACTGGGAGGATATAAAACAGATACACAGTGGGCACCGGCCATTGGCAATTCGGGTTACCGACAAGGGAACTTTTTTTGGTTCCGTCCGCATGGTCAATGGCAAAATCACCGTAGCCAACCTGTCATCAGAATTTGAATTCGACCAGGATCAAACCTTCGCTATCGCTCAACACTACGATGAAGTACGGAGCAGTTGGTCAGGAAAGCTATCCCTTGGGCTGGACGTAACGGCAGGGAATACCGATCAAGCAGACTATAATCTAATAGCCTACGCTAACCGCCGGACAGCGGAAAGCCGAATACTGAACACATATACGGGTAACTACAGCACCGTTAATGGTACTGAGACCATTAACAACCATCGACTAAACGGGCAATACGATATTTTTGTAACAGAGGTTTATTTCTGGCGCCCCATCTTTGGCGAATATATAAAAGATCCATTCCTCAATATCGAGAACAAAGTTACTCTGGGTGTCAGTGCCGGATACCATCTCATTGCTACGCGAAAAACCGAATGGGATATAGCCGGGGGCCCGGCTCTTGTATACACCCAATTTGATTCTGTGCAGGCGGGTGAACACGAATCCGAAACATCTCCTTCCCTGACCCTCAGCACCAGCTATGATACCGAGCTCACAAAAACAATAGATTTTACCGCACTCTACACCGTAGTGCTTTCCAACAAAGCTTCTGGCGGCTACAGCCACCATATTTTTTCTACTTTGGAATTCGAGATTACAAAAGATCTGGATCTGGAGTTCTCTATACTCTGGGATCGAACCGTTCACCCCACACAAGATGCTGATGGCATTACCCCTGAATCAAATGATTTCAAAATGGTTTTCGGGGTTGGCTATGATTTTTAACCCGTCGCCAAAAAACAGCTATCGGGATATAGACTGCGACAACCTCCTCAGTATGACCAAACAGAACCAACTATCGTAGGGCAAAAAAAAGGCGTGCTGTGCACGCCTTTTTTTAACTTCTAGCACTGTAAAGTACTGGTATGTAGCGTACCGATCAGAACTTGAACTTGGTATCCAGCTGAAGACGATTGTAGTCCGTTGCGGTACCTAAATCCCCACCCGCTTCATTGTCATAGAACCAGGTTGCGGCAACACTCCATTGTTTGTTGATACCTACCGCACCGCTAAACTTGTGGCCTTTGCCATCGGTTCCACCACCTGCAAAATCCGAATCACTCAGCGCGCCCAGAACAGCATCTGCCTGAAGATCTTCATACTGGTATCCCAGTGCCCAGGTGCCTTTACCCTTTGCTTTACCCAACTTGGCGCCAACTATGTAGCCTTGATCATAATTGTCAGCATCCATGTTTTGCACGTAGTTAACGTACAGGTTCAAAGGCAAGCTTGATACTTTCATTCCCAGAACTGCACCCACTTCAGCCATCTCGTAATCATAGAGGTAGTTGCCGCCAGCATCTGTGCTATTACCGAAGGAATCGGTAGGATCAAATGAAGGTGCCATTCCCTTGGTTGGGATGCTGTGGTAACCAAGCGCCATGGTCAGCTTTGCAGCACCCATTTTGATTTTTGTACCACCCTGTAAACTCCAGGCTAAAACGTCCTTATCACCCTTGTCATCACTCTCTAATAAGTTGACCATCGCGGTAGCGAACAGGTTACTGTTTTTCCAACCGGCACTGATACCTTCAGGGCGCCAGTCACCATCCCACAACAAGCCACTTTTTGCTGGTCTGAACAGCGGATTGGAATATTTACCTGCTTGAACATAGAGGCTATCTGTAGCTTTCCACTTCGCATACGCCTTATCCAGCTGTACACCTTTGGAGCTGCCGCCCTTGCCTAAGGTCTGGTTAGAAGAAACAGGATCATCACCACCAGTGGCAAGACCCATACCTATTTCAACGTTAGTAGGCAACTGTATAACACCGGCAATCCTCGCACGGATACGATGACGGCTACGGCGATCTTTTCCTTCTGCATCGATGGTTTCGTAACGGTAACGGAAGTCACCCTTTACTTTGAACTTATCTTCTAAAGATGGCGCGTCCATCGCATTCATACGCTCATCCATAGACGCAACCTGAGCCTTGAGCTGGTCTAGTTCAGCCTGGGAAACATCTGCAGCTGACACAGCGGCAGTAGAACCTGCAAGTGCAACGGCAAATGCGGTGCGTGACATTTTGTTCATAATTCACTCCAAATAGTAATGAGGGCAATACACAGATGATCGTAATGATCTGGCGCGAAGATTACTGATGCAGTATGACAATATTGTTACAGTGAACAGTTGAGGTTAAACGAATCTCAATTTAATACCGTTGTTGTGTTACAGATTTAAGATAAAACAGGAAGTTTTTCCGAGGCGGTCAACTCAAGCCAGGGCTATTGCACCGGACCTGGCAACCGGCTAGCCGCGCTCGATATCATAAAAAGGAGTTAATGGCTGCAACAGTGTGCTGCACGGTAAACTCCCTCGCCTCAAGATGGGGTACGTGGCCGGCGTTAGGCTCAATAGATACCGATACTGAAACCGTTGATTCATTTTTTAATTCATCAATATTGTGTTGGTAACCGTAGGGATCTTTGTCGCCAACAATTACCTCAACCGGACATTTTAGATCCTTCAGCTCCTTTTTCATTTGCCAGCCGGCAAACTCCCTGGAGCCCCACGCGTTGGCCCAGCCATAGAACATGGTCTCGGTATTGTCTCCATGATATCTCGCCAATTTTTCCTTAAGGCCGCCGCTTTCAAAGTGATCAATAACCGGCTGCATGGTTGAACCCACTTGTTGTTGTGGTTCTTGTTGCGCTGGCCTGTCCGGCGTACCCACCTGGGGAGCCAGTCCGACAATACCCAGTACATTGTCCGGATGCTGACTGGCATAAAGCAGGCTCATACATCCGCCATCACTGTGGCCAATCAATATAATATCACCAAGGTCAAATTGACTGAGAACCTCAGGCATAACCTCTAGCGATTCAACATGCCGGTATGTGGTTTTGCGCGCACCTACAAGCTGATCGGAGTCACCGTGGCCCCACCGGTCATACATCAGCACCGGCATTTCAACAGCTCGCGCTACCTGTTCGGGGAAATCCTTCCACAGGCCGATGGAACCAAGGCCTTCGTGCATGAATACCAGTGTAGGTTTTGATGAATCTATCTGACCTAATGTCCTTGTTTTTAACCGGTGGCCACCCGCCTCTACAAACCGATCATGTATGCTTAAATCAAACATATATA
>JAHRWD010000018.1 GCA_019090315.1 Pseudomonadales bacterium | reverse complement strand
TTTGCCCAGCAGGTAGCTGATCAATACAAAACCAACCATCTAAAACAGGTAGTTGGAAGTGATGATTTTGGTCTGGTTGAAAAATTGGCTGATCTGTACGATGAACCCTATGCGGACAGCTCTGCAATTCCAACCTACCGGGTTTGCCAGCTTGCCAAACAGCGGGTTACGGTAGCGCTTTCCGGTGATGGTGGCGATGAACACTTTGCTGGATACCGGCGTTACCGTTGGCATATGAATGAAGAAAAACTTCGCTCAGCATTGCCGCTAGGTCTTCGTAAACCATTGTTTGGCGCGCTTGGCACGCTTTATCCAAAGGCTGACTGGGCGCCGCGTGTATTCAGGGCCAAAACTACCTTTCAGGCATTGGCACGAAACTCGGTTGAAGCGTACCTCCATAGCGTATCGCACACATCCGCAGAGCAACGATCCGAACTGTTCAGTGATTCATTGAAGTCTCAGCTTCAGGGTTATCGCGTGAATGAAGTGTTTGATCGACATGCGCAGAAATCACCGACCGATGATCCACTGTCACTGATTCAATATATCGATATGAAAACCTATCTGGTTGGCGATATTCTCACTAAGGTCGATCGTGCCAGTATGGCCCACTCCCTGGAGGTGCGGGTACCGTTACTGGATCACAAATTTATAGAGTGGGTTTCCGGTATTCCCTCAAATCTGAAAATGAAAGGTCAGGAAGGCAAATACATCCTTAAAAAATCCCTTGAGCCACATCTAAGTGATGACATTCTTTATCGAGACAAAATGGGTTTTGCTATCCCGGTAGCCAACTGGTTTAGAGGGCCACTAAAAGGCAAAATTAGAGAGTCTATTTTGGGTGGCCGTCTGGTTGAGACAGGTTTGTTTAATCACAAATATTTAACCACTCTGTTTGAACAACATCAGTCCGGTCAGCGTGACCATGCCGCTGTGCTCTGGGAGCTGATGATGTTTGATTTAACCACTACTGATATAACTTGAAGCTGAATATCAAATCTGGATGTTGATATAGCTTATGCCTACAACGAGAGGAAGAATAAAGCGTATTTTGGTGGCAACAACGCTTTACCCAAATGCCAATCAGAATCGGCATGGTATTTTTGTTGAAACCCGGTTACGTCAACTATTAAAAAGTGGCGAGGTTGAAGCACAGGTAGTGGCTCCCGTTCCGTGGTTTCCGTTTAAAATTGCATCAATGGAGCAATACTCGATCTATGCTGATGTGCCTAAACATGAACAGCGCAACGGTATTGAGGTATTCCATCCGCGGTATTTGGTTATCCCAAAAATAGGTATGCTACTAACACCAATTTTTTTGGCGATATCACTGTTTTTTTGTGCACGTAAAATTAAAAAAAATGGATTTAGATTTGAGTTGCTTGATGGACACTATTTCTATCCCGACGGGGTAGCAACAGCAGTGGTCGCCAAGCTGTTAAAAGTACCCTATTTGATTACTGCCCGTGGAACCGATATTAATCTGATATCCAATTACAAAATCCCCGGAAAATTGATTCGATGGGCGGCGCGGGGTGCGGCTGGAAATATAACGGTCAGCGCTGCACTAAAGGAAAAATTGACGAGCCTGGGAGTTGCTGCAGATAAGGTGCACGTACTGCGAAACGGTGTGGATGCTGAGCTATTTGTAATGCATGACTCTCAGAAAACCCGAAAAGAGTTGAATTTAACCGGTACGGTACTGGTGAGTGTCGGAAACCTGGTTGAACCCAAGGGCCACGCTCTAGTCGTCCAGGCGCTGAAACAGCTACCCGACTGCAACTTGTTGATTGTTGGAAAAGGTGAGCAGCTTACAGATCTGAAGCGAATTGCAGATGAGTTGAATGTCAGTGACCGGATTCAGTATATCAATGAAGTATCGCAGTCAGAATTGGCAAAAATTTACAGCGCTGCAGACCTGTTGATACTGGCATCCAGTCGTGAGGGCTGGCCTAATGTGTTGCTAGAATCTATGGCCTGTGGGACACCGGTATTGGCCACTCGAGTGGGGGGTACGCCGGAGATTGTCACGGCACCAGAAGCGGGATGTTTGATCGATGAGCGGTCAGCAGATTCCATCGCAGCTGGTGTTAAGGCACTACTTCAGTCATCACCTCGATCAGAGGATACGCGTAGATACGCAGAGAAATTTTCCTGGAAACAAACGATTACCGATCTGGTTGGTCTGCTCGACAAAATACTGATCAGTTCATCACCGATTACAGCAAAGAGTCAGTAGATAAAACGAATGAAAATACTTTATCACCATCGGGTTGCCTCAAAAGATGGCCAATATGTCCATATTGAAGAGATTGTTGGCGCTCTAAGAGAGCTAGGCCATGAAGTCATCATGGCTGAGCCGGCATCGATCAATAATAAGGATTTTGGCAAAAGCTCCGGTCTGGTAAAAAACATCCGAACGCTACTCCCAGGCTTTGTGCATGAGCTGATGGAGTTTATCTACAGCTTTTTTGACTACGTCAAATTAGTCAGGCTTATACGAAAACATCGCCCCGATTGTATCTATGAGCGATATAACCTGTTTTTCCCATCGGGAATCTGGGCAAAAAAACGTTACAAATTGCCTCTGCTGCTAGAAGTGAATGCACCTCTGTACGCCGAGCGTAGCCAGCATGACAGCATTCAACTGAATAAATTAGCCGACTGGAGTGAGCGTTATGTCTGGAACAATGCGGAATATGTACTGCCGGTAACCGGTGTATTAGCCAGGAAAGTGATAGAGAAGGGGGTAGCAAAGGATCGAATCGTAGTAATACCGAATGGCATTAACTTCAATAAATTTGTAGCCGATGCAGATCGTTTAAGCGAACTTGCAAAGAGCCATCGTAGGGAATACAAGCTTGAAGAAAAATTGGTGCTTGGGTTTACCGGTTTTGTAAGAGAGTGGCATCGTTTAGATCGTGTACTAGAGGTGATTGCCACGAACAAAGATCAAAATTGGCACCTGTTTCTAGTTGGAGATGGCCCAGCGCGAGCGGATTTGGAAAAGACGGCTCAGTCGCTTGGGATCAAAGATCGAATGACCATCACAGGGATAGTAGGCAGAGATCAAATGCCAGGGTTAGTTGCGACTTTTGACATAGCCCTTCAGCCAGATGTAGTGGAGTACGCTTCGCCACTGAAATTATTTGAATATCTTGCTTTAGCGAAAGCAATCCTGGCACCGAACAGCGAAAATATTTGTGAAATATTGACCGACGAAAAAAATGCGCTGTTGTTTGATATACAGCAGCCAACACAGTTCGCCGACCAACTCTATCGGTTGTGCTCCTCAACTGAACTGAGAGATCGGTTAGGGGGCGCTGCATTCGATACTATTGAAAATCAAAAGCTGTATTGGCGTCACAATGCAGAAAAAATTGTTCAATTGTTTGGTCATAAGATTGACGGTACAGCACTTGATCAAAAGTTGTTTTCTCTCAGTGATGAAAACAAGAATAGTCAGGTGAAAAACTAATGCGTGATATTTTAATCACCGCGATGGTTTTTGGTAGTTTGCTGCTTATTTTACGCAAACCCTATATAGGTATTCTGGTTTGGTCGTGGTTGAGCTATATGAATCCGCACAGATTGAGCTGGGGGTTTGCTTATGATATGCCTTTCGCTCAGATCGTTGCGATTACACTATTTACTTCGATGCTTTTTAGCAAAGATCGAAAAAGTATTCCTCTTAATAGCATTACCATTGTGTGGGCAGCGTTTCTTTTGTGGATGACAATCACCACATTGGTAGCAATTTATCCTGACATTGCCAGTCTCTATTATTTTAGAATTTTGAAAATTCAGCTAGTCACCTTTTTAACCATTTTACTAATTACTGATCGTGTACGATTAAATCAGTTGGTGTGGGTAGTTGTAATGTCGATTGGGTTTTTTAGCATTAAAGGTGGTGTTTTTACCGTGCTTTCTGGGGGTGGATATAGGGTGTGGGGCCCACCTGGAAGTTTTATAGAAGAGAATAATGCGCTTGCTCTATCAACGTTAATGATTCTTCCACTGATGTACTATCTATATAAGATTAGTGAGAAAAAATGGGTGAAATATTTTTTGGTATTTGCCATGGCTAGCAGTTTTGCATCAGCACTGGGGTCTCAATCGCGTGGCGCGCTTGTTGCAATTGTTGCAGTTGGCGGGTTTTTCTGGCTTAAGTCTTCGAGCAAACTGGTAACAGGACTGCTAGGCGCAGTTGTAATTGTTATTGGATTGGGGTTCATGCCTGATTCCTGGTTTGATCGAATGTCCACAATCCAGACCTATGAAGAAGATGCTTCTGCGATGGGAAGAATTAATGCATGGGAATACAGTATTAATATCGCAAATGATCGCTTAACCGGCGGTGGTTTGAAAGCTTGGACATTCAAGACATTTTCGAAGTATGCACCCAACCCACTAGATGTACACGCTGCGCACAGTATCTATTTCGGGGTGCTCGGCGATCATGGATGGCCAGGCCTCTTTCTTTATCTCCTGATACTGATACTAACCTGGCGGGCGCTGTCTAAAATTGTCAAAAATACCTCGGGTATTGAAGGTGCGTCAGAAGTCAGTACATTGGCTCGGATGGTGCAAGTAAGTCTTGTTGCGTTTTTTACAGGCGGTGCATTTCTAAGCCTGCCTTATTTTGATTTGCCCTGGTTTTTTGTAGCATTAACCGTGATTTTGGGGCGGCAACTGAAAGAACAGGAGCCTGGTAAGGTAGAGGCTCTAGAAAGTGCCGAGTCGACTGAGGTTGAGGTAAAACAGGCATGATGCATTGGATCGGCGGCTCGTACAGGTGTTAGCTTCATTGCTAAATACAGGCATTAAGCAAATGATATCTATATCTTCTCGGTGGCGAGGAGAAAAAAAATTGTGGGTGCTAATTTTTCATCGTGTTCTCGATGAGCCAGATCCGCTCAGGCCTGGCGAGATCGATCGTGCTGCCTTTGATATGCAGATGAGCTTGTTGGCAAATTTATTCAACGTTCTGTCACTTGATGAAGCGATCGATCGAATGGTATTGGGAACTCTACCATTGCGTGCGGTGGCAGTTACTTTTGATGATGGTTACGCGGATAATTTACATATCGCGTTACCGATATTACAAAAATATGGCGTACCGGCGACTGTATTTGTAGCAACAGCATTTCTAGACGGTGGGATAATGTGGAATGACTCCGTTATTGAGTCTGTTCGAAATTGGGATGAGCCAACAATGGATCTCTCTGAACTTGGTTTGGGGGTATTGAACTGTCAAACCCAGCAGGAAAAAACCCATATTATCTCGACTATACTTGGTGCCATAAAACATCTTGAGCCTGATGTGCGCCAGCAGTGTGTTGATCGGATTGTAGCTAAGGCCGGCAGCTTGCCAACCAATCTGATGCTAACGACAAGTGAAGTTAGGCAGCTTTATGAACAGGGAATTGAAATTGGTGCTCATACGGTGAGCCATCCCATTCTTGCTAGTCTGAGCGATACCGATGCCAAGTCTGAAATAACAAATGGTAAAAAACATTTGGAAGGTATTATTAACGACAGGGTGCGATATTTTGCCTATCCAAATGGTCGTTATCAATCTGATTACACCGACAGTCACGTTGAGATACTAAAGAATCTTGATTTTAAAGCAGCGCTGTCAACCCACTGGGGTGTGGCGACGGCTAATACTGATAGAATGCAATTGCCGCGGTTTACGCCATGGGATCGTGAAAGTGTCCCGTTCTTGCTTCGCGCCGCACAGATCTACCAGAAGGTTATGTAAAGGATACCTGACCTATGATTATGCTATGTCAGTCGATATGACACAGATGCACGAGCAATTTTGTTTAGAGAGATACTATTGATGGCTGGAAAGCATATTTTGTCGAAGGGGCTTTGCGTCTATGCGCTATGCCTGTTTGTTGCCAGGATTGCCCTGGCACAGCTGCCCGCTGAATGTGGCTCACTTGCTAATCATTACGGACCTTTCAACTATGCCAATCCACAACACAAACTTCAAAAACTTGCTGTAGTCGAAAATGCCCATTTTACCCGTAACGTTGAGCAGTTGATTAGTGGAAAAAGTGGCACTATTGAAGGAGATTTGGACTACACCTTGCGCGCATTCCCAAATCATCATCGTGCGTTAGCTGCATTTTCCAATCTCGACAGACTCAGAAAACGAAGTAATCCGGAGTATAAGACCGGGTATTTTACAGTGGAATGCTACTTTTTAAGAGCGGTTGCCTATGCTCCCCAGGACCCAGTGGTCTACCTTCTCTATGGTATTTATCATGATCGAATGAAGCAGTCAGAAAAAGCTGAACGCAATTACCGGAAATCTATTGATCTAGACGGAGAGTCGTCGGCGGCGCATTACAATTTGGGCCTTCTATATTATCGTCTAGCCAGATACGACGAGTCGCTGAAGCACGCCAAAATTGCGTATTCTTACGGGTATCCGCTGCCAGGTCTGATGAAAAAATTGAAAAAATCTGGGCACTGGAATTAAATCGTGAGAAATGTGAAGTCAAACGCTACACCTCTAGTTTTTGAGAGAGCTATATCCAGGTTTGTGCCGGAAAACCTGTTAGAAAATTGTTCGTCGAGTCCAGGAAAAAAATGACGAGAAAAAATCAATATAGTGTGCTTGTGCTCGATGGCGACATGGTGCCTGCGCTTAGTGTTGCCCGTTCTCTGGCTCGACAGGGCATCTCGGTAGATATTGCGAGTCATATCCCCAAGTCCATCGCAAGCTACTCACGTTTTGTAACCCATAAGTATCTCTACCCTAATCCGTTAGAAAATGAATCCTCGTTTCTTGATTGGTGCGTTGAGATTGTACGGGAAAATGAATACAGCCTCGTGATACCGGTTACTGAACGGACAATGGTTCCAATGCAGGCGTTGGTTGCGGACCCTGACATAGGCCCGCTTTTAGCCATTCCACCAGTGGATGCACTTTCGGTTGCGCTAGATAAATCTGAAACCGTGCGTTTGGCAGCTCGTTTGGGATTGCCAGTACCGAAAGGCCACCTCATTGAATCCGATGAGCAACTTTTGGAAATTATTGACGAGCTGGATTTTCCTGTTGTCATCAAACCATCCAGATCAATCGGTGGAGGAAAAAATACACGCTCACAATTGATCGTTGAGTATGCATTTTCGGTCAACGAGCTTATCGCGCGAACTGAACACTTCCTTAATTTTGGTTCGGTATTGGTTCAGGAATATATGTCTGGCCAGGGGGTTGGTATTGAGCTTATCGCCGATCACGGCGAAATAAAATTTGCGTTTCAGCACCTCAGATTGCACGAAGTTCCTTTGACGGGCGGTGGAAGCAGCTTACGGGTTAGTGTTCCTATCGAGGAGTCATTGCTTGATGCATCCCGAGCGCTTATGAAAGCACTTGGGTGGCACGGAGTGGCAATGGTTGAATTCAAATGGAACCCGAATGACCGTACGTTTTCTATTATGGAAATTAACGGGCGTTTTTGGGGTTCGTTACCGCTTGCGGTAGCAGCAGGTGCGGATTTTCCAGCGATGCTGTTTGAATTACTTGTTGAAGGTGAAATTCAATCCCGTCCACCGGCGAAAAGAGGTATATACGGGCGTGTCCTGTCCCGAGATATTCAATGGTATGAACGTGTGCTGCGAAGAGAAGCACCACCACGTTTGTTCCAGTACCCATCGAACGCATCACTAATAAAAGATCTTCTTGGAATATTTTCGTTTAACCATTTCTTCGACGTGCAAGAATTACGAGACCCCGTTCCTGGTGTGATTGATCTTGCAAGAATTTTCGGAGGCTATGTTGATCGTGTCGGAAATTGGCTGGTGGAGCATAAAGATCAACAATCACGTGTTCGAGACTGGGAGAGGGGACGTGAACAACTACAGCAGCATGCGCCACAACAAATACTGTTCCTTTGCTATGGTAATATCAATCGAAGTGCTTTGGCAGAAAGGTACTTCAAACACCTGGTTTCGGCAGATAACATTTCAGTTGTATCAGCAGGGTTTCATGAGGTTGAAGGGCGACCAGCTGACCCCGTGATGGTGGAGGTTGCAGGCGAAACCGGGATCGATATGCATGGCTGGTCTTCAAAATTGGTTACTCGGGAGATGGTGATCGGGAGTGACATTATTTTTGTCATGGAGC
>JAHRWD010000017.1 GCA_019090315.1 Pseudomonadales bacterium | reverse complement strand
TTAGTTCAACGGAGCGGTAGTTCAGTTGGTTAGAATACCGGCCTGTCACGCCGGGGGTCGCGGGTTCGAGTCCCGTCCGCTCCGCCAACTACTCCCTCTGGTTTCAGTTAGTAAAACTCAGGTTTTACATAAAATCTGAAGCAGGGGCAGATCTAGTCCTTCGCTACTATCGCATTTTCCCCCTCCGATTCGATTTGAATCTCACTGTTTTTCCAAATGATATCTTTCCATACGTAACCTTCGGTTATTGTCTACTGCATCCTTTGTAGTGGTTTGTTTATTCTGTATCTGCCGTTTTTCCCGAATTCATTATTTCGGGGTGTGATATATTTTGCCGTTCGAATGTATAACGCTTTCATCTAACCCATTTTCCCTAAAGGGAAACATTTTATCGGTGATCTCTGGTTTGTTAGCGTGTCGGTTAATACCGAGAGCAGAAACCCGTAGATCGAGCCTGTTGTTGCTGAGTAAATTACATGAATAAAAATCTTATCGTTCTATTTATCGCTCAGTCGTTGGGCATGTGTAGTGGTCCGGTTGTGATTTTGCTGGGCGGTATATTAGGCGCTCAATTAGCCTCCAGTAGCGAGCTGGCGACCTTGCCAGTTGCGTTTATGATTGTGGGGACGGTGCTTTCGATTACCCCTGCCACCATGATTATGAAACGATTTGGACGCAGGGCCGGATTTATCGTTGGGTCGCTGGTGGCAATTGTTGGTTGTTTTGCGGCAGCTTACGCCATTTATATCGCTCACTTTCCTCTGTTTTGCCTGGCGACCGGTTTGATCGGATTCAATATGGCGGTGATACAGCAATATCGTTTTGCGGCGGTTGAAAATGTTGCGGCGGAGCGTTCAAGTCGAGCAATTTCATTGGTGATGTGTGGCGGTATATTGGCTGCTTATATTGGCCCGGAGCTAGCGACCGGATCACAGGGCTGGCTGGATTATGGCTTGTATAGTGGTTCATTTGTGAGTCTGGCAGTGGTGATGGCGATTGCTGGAATCGTACTGTTATTTTATACAGATACCGTGACTATGGAGCATACTCAGGCTGAAACTCAGTCAGATGGTTTTTGGTCACAGCTTTTATCTCCGGTTACTTTTGTGCTGGCCATTGCATCCAGTGCTGTTGCTTTTGGTGTGATGAGTTTGGTGATGACAGCAACACCTGTACATATGCATCTGGGACATCATTTTAGTGTTGGTGAGACTGCCTGGGTTATTCAAAGTCATATCATGGCGATGTATATCCCGTCGTTATTCAGTGGATATTTGATAGGTAAGTTTGGAATTAGAAATATATTAGCATCGGGTATAACGTTGTTGTTTTGCGCTGTCTTAATGGCGATGACGCAGATCGGCCTAAACGGGTATTGGTGGGTATTAGTGCTTTTAGGGGTAGGCTGGAATTTTCTATTTACCGCGGGCACCACGATGTTAACAGGCTCTTACCGAAGCGATCAGCGCTATCAGGCTCAGGCAACCCATGATTTTACGGTGTTTGGTTTTCAGGCCAGTGCAGCGTTACTTTCTGGTGTGATCCTTTATCAGTTTGGCTGGTTTAATATTCAGCTGATCAGCGTGGCGGTGCTGGCAGTGCTGACCGTTGTGTTCCTTGTCAATAGAAAGAAACTGATGGTTGAATAGATCATCGTAACAAAAGGTATGTGCAGCGGTGCCTTTGCTATTCTTACGTCTGGAATTGAAAAGTTTTTTGTTCAAATGTACTAATTGGTGATTCTCAATATGATGCGCAAATTTTTTAAATCAATACCCACGTTGCTGCTGGCTTCACTGATAGTTGCCAGCCCGGTATCGGCACAGGGCAAGTCCCATTTAGTCTGGAAGAGTTCTATTGGCCAGAGTACGGTTTATTTGATGGGTTCAATCCATTTTGGTTTGCCGTCGATGTACCCGCTACCAGAAAGAATTATGAGCGCATTTGAAAGTTCAGATGCACTGCTGGTTGAAGTAGATATTGCGAGTGTAGATCAAAATGAAACGATAGCTTTGGTCAGTAACGCAGGAATGTACCAGGATGGTACTACTTTGCAGGATCATCTACCCAGCGCACAGTTTCAACGGCTGGAACGTGCGATAACGCAGCTGGGATTACCCGTTCAGCTCATGTTGCCACAGAAACCCTGGTTGGCAGTGCTGACCCTGAGCGCGATATCAGTTGAACTACAGGGTTTTTCTGAGCAGCTGGGAGTGGATCGTTATTTTTTGGATCGTGTCTCGAAGCAACAGGTGATCGAAATAGAATCACTTGAACAGCAGCTGGCTCTTCTCAGCGGTTTTTCTGATAAAGAGCAGCAATGGATGCTTACCCAGACACTCGCTGAACTTGACGACGGCGGTGTGGCGTTGCGAGAGATGGTGCTGAACTGGCAATCTGGAGATGAGCCCGCATTTAACCAGCTGACAATCGAGGAGTTTCCAGAAGGTAAAGAGAGCGATCGAATATTTAAGGCAATGTTTACCGATCGAAACAGAACCATGGCGGAGTTTGTGGCGAAACTAGCTGGTACAAAACCTGGTACCTATTTTGTGGTTGTGGGTGCCGGACACTTGATTGGTTCAGATGGTGTGCCTGCGCTTTTGAAAAAACGTGGGTACAGTATCGATCGATATTGAAACAGATTTTGATGCCTGTCTAATTTGGTTGACCCCCCTGATCTAACCCTGGAATGCATAACTCTGAGAGAACAGTAGATGGATTTGAGTAGTAGCGATTCTGAAAAAAGTGGCTCCGTATATAAAGCAATTTTGTATGCGTTTTTTGCCAACCTTGGTATTGCTCTGTCAAAAACCTGGGCAGCGATGCATACCGGTTCAGGTAGCATGTTGGCGGAGGCGATTCACTCCTACGCTGACTGCGGTAATCAACTATTACTTGTTTTAGGCATGAAACAAGCCGGCAGGCCCGCGGATAGTGATCATCCAATGGGATACGGCAAGCTCACCTATTTCTGGAGTTTTATTGTCGCGCTGATGCTATTCAGCATGGGAGGGCTATTTTCAATTTATGAAGGAGTACATAAACTTGAATCCCATGAGCCGTTAAATCAGGCCTGGATTGGTCTTGTGGTTTTAATTGTTGCCATTGGGCTTGAAGGGCTGAGCTTGCTGGGGTGTTTGAAGCAGATCAAACTGCTCAGGGGTGATAAATCATTGTTTAGCTGGATCAGGGCCACACGACAATCGGAACTTCTGGTGGTCCTTTCAGAGGATGTTGCTGCCATTACCGGACTGGTACTTGCCGCTGGTTTTCTTGGTGCGGCGATAGTCACCGGGGATAATCGTTACGATGCGATGGGGTCGATTTCGGTTGGCGCTGTTTTGATCGTGATCTCTCTGTTTTTGGCATTTCGGATACGGGCACTTATGGTAGGGCAATCTGCCGCTCCTGAGATCCGCTCTAAAATCGATCGGATCATCACCGAGCATGGTGCAGTCGATCACCTGTTCAATAGCATTACCCTGCAATTTGGTCCAAACATTATGCTGGCAGTTAAGATCAGGATGAAACCCGAACTCACGCTTAATGAGGCTATACTCCAGATCAATGCACTGGAAAAACAGTTAAAAGAGCAAGTGCCCCAGATTGGTTGGTGCTTTGTTGAGCCAGATATCGAAGATTAATGTAACCCAAGCTGAACACAGAGGGAGCTGTATAAAAAGATGGATGCTTTTGAATATGTAATGGTGATTGTATCGATCATAACCGGATTGGGTCTTTCAACCATTCTTACCGGTGTCGGAGAGTTGATACAGGGCCGAAAAATCATTCGAATATATGGAATTCACCTGATCTGGGTGGCATTTATATTTTTGCTACAGGTTGAACTCTGGTGGGTATGGTGGGGGTTACGTAGCCGAATTGAATGGGATCTGGCTTCATTTTTTCTATTATTGCTTCACCCAATTGTGCTGTACGTACTGAGTATTATGGCATTCCCGAATATTTCGATGGGTGATGAGGTTGATCTAAAGCAGTATTACTACGATAACAGCAGATGGTTTTTCGGGGTTTTCAGTATCTATCCGGTGCTGAACCTGGTGCGTGATTTCGTTTTTCTTGATGCGCCAATGCTGGATGTACGGCATCTATTTCTACTCTGTTTTGTGGGTATTACGGTGTATCTAGCCTGGACTAACAGAAGGTGGATTCATCGCTATACCGCCTACACAACTGTAACCGTAGCGTTAGTTTATATGTATATGTTTGTGGGTGGGATTGCCGATTAGGCTTGATCCTGATCGCTAAGCCGTCTTTGATAGAGTGCTTGTTGTGAGTTTTTTTGGTCGGCCTGCGCTGCTTTTCAGGCAGCATGCAGGCCGATTGGTGCGTTCAGGCGTCTACTAGTCCCATTGATTAAGAACACCCTTCAGAGCTTTTGTGAACTCAACAGGCTGATCCAGAAACACGTGGTGCTGCGAGTTGGGTACCGATACAAACGGTACATGTGCGCCGTATAAACCGCGCATGAATTCAATCGAATCCGGTTTGAAAAACAGACTTTGTTCACCGTGCATAACGGTGGTATTGCATTTGATCCCGGGAATATCTTTTTTCAGTTCACGGGTATCCGTTTTAGGCCCGAACATATGGTCGAATTTCCACATTACACCATCTTCAACCTCCATCAGTGAATGACGGCCGATATAGTCCAGGATATAGTCATTTTCGCAGGGTTGTGCAGGAAGAAGCTTAAACCGCAGCATCGCATCATCCATGCTTGGATAGACTTTTCGAGGTTTGAACCCACCCTCCTTTTGATCTTTTTCCTGATTGAGAAACTGGGGTGAAAGCACCGTATCAACAATCACAACGCCCTTGAGCTGGTCTGCGTACAAAGATGCTGTTTTTAACGTACAGAACCCGCCAAAACTGTGGGAAACAATGATTTTGTCATCGCCAAATCCGCAGGCATCGGAGACTGCAATCATGGCATCAGCGTGATCACTGAGCAGGTATTCATCGAGGTGGTCACTGTCGCCCATACCGAAGATATCAATCGCAGCAACTGAATATTTATCCATAAAAGAGGGCGCAATAAAATCCCACCAGTGGCTGTGGGCACCGCCGCCATGAACAAAAAGAAGTCCGGGCTTGTCGGTTGGATTTTTGTTGGCTGAATTATCATCAAGCCAGCGTACATAGTGAATTTTGGAGCCATTTACGTCGATAAAATAGTCGGTTTGCGGTGTTGCGACTGCTTCTCTAAACCAGTCCGGCGCGTTGGGGTGCACACTAATGCTCATTACAGTGTCTCAAGTCGATAATATGAATTTGCAAGGCACCACCCACCCTCGTGGGTGAATGGCAAAACGCGCGATTATACCCTATGAATCAGCAGAATGCTGATTAGCGAGGAGTGTAGGGGTTGGTGCGTTTCTCCTGGCCGAAGGTTGATTCCGGGCCGTGGCCGGGGATAAAGGTTACATCATCCCCCAGGGGCCAGAGTTTAAACTCAATGGAATCCATCAGTTGATGATGATCTCCGCCGGGGAAATCAGATCTGCCGACTGATCCGGCAAACAGTACATCACCTACCTGGGCAAGTTTGGCTTCACGATTGTAGAAAATCACATGGCCCGGTGTATGCCCTGGGCAGTGATAGACCTCCAGCGTTACATTGCCAAAAGTGACCTTGTCGCCATCCTCTAACCAGCGATCCGGTACAAATGCCTCACCATCTATCCCGAACATTTTGCTCTGGGAGGGGATTTGTGAAATTAGCGCTTCCTCTGCTTTATGAGGGCCTTCAATTGGAATAGAGAGTTTTTTTGCGATAGCGGCTACTGCCCCGGCATGATCCATATGACCATGGGTTACCAACACTTTTTCCAGTGTGACACCAAATTGCTCTACCATTTGAAAGATGCGATCCGGATCGCCACCGGGATCAATAATGGCCCCTTTCATGGTTTCTTCACACCAAAACAGCGTGCAGTTTTGCTCAAAGGCTGTGACGGGCAATACGGCGAATTTCATGAGGTTATCCTGTGCTGGCTATTGGTAATAAGTTATATGGGGCTTCGTACAGGTTTTTACAGCCACTTGATAGACCTTCCCGTACCGCACGTTCGTGGCGATGAAACCCCATTTTCGCTAAATTGATTGAAGAAAGCGAACCGGTTTAATAGCAATGCTAATCAAAGTGTTTATGTATTGAGTGAATATTGCGAAAATAGCCATCGCCTCAGTTAAAACCCCTTTAGGACTATTCAAGATGACCCTGCTCGTACAATCCCCTTACTTAATGTTGTTTATCGGACTGGTTTTCGGCTGTTTACTGGCAGTGATACCGATCCGGATAAAAGGAAAAAATGATCAGGAGTCACGGCTGCAGGATCAGCAGACCTTTGAAAATGAAAAACAGCAATGGCTGGATCAAGGTAAGGCGTTGGAAGAGCAGGTTGCAGAAAAAACACAACAACTTCATACAGAGCAACTTGCGATTGTGAAACTGGAAAGCCAGCAACAACAGCACCAGCAGCAGGTTACACGGGCTGAACAGCAGTTACTGGAAAGGGAGCAGACATTAGAGCAGGTTCGTGGCAGGGAGCTGGACCTCACTAAACAGCTATCGAAACTCGAGACTGAATTGATCGAGGCACAGCAACGCACCCAGGATCAGATCAAAACGTTGGCGGATATGCGCGAGCAGTTGAGCATTCAGTTCAAGACCCTCGCAAATGAGATCTTCGAAGAGAAATCACAAAAGTTTGGCCAGCAGAGTATTAGCAGTCTTGATCAGATACTTAAGCCCCTGAAGGAGCGAATCAAAGAGTTCGAGAAGAAAGTAGATGATACCTATGACAAGGAATCGAAGGAGCGTTTTTCCCTGGCCAAGGAGGTTGAAAAGCTGCAGGTCCTCAACACACAGATAAGTGAAGATGCGGTCAATCTCACCAATGCCCTGCGGGGTGAAAGCAAAACCCAGGGTCTATGGGGTGAGGTGATACTTGAGCGGGTGCTGGAAAAATCCGGTTTGGTGAAGGGGCGGGAATACGAAGTGCAGCTCAGCATGAAATCCGAGGATGGCAAGCGAAATCAGCCCGATGTGGTGGTACACCTTCCCGAAGAGCGGGACGTGATCATCGATTCAAAAGTCTCGCTGAGTGCTTATGAACGATATTGTTCGATTGATGAAAACACAAAAGAAGATAAAGAGGAGCGCAAGAAGTACCTGCGGCAACATATTCTGTCGATCCGAAATCACATCAAGGATCTCAGCGGAAAAGACTATCACAACCTTGAAGGGGTTCGGTCACTGGATTTTGTGCTGATGTTTCTACCGGTCGAAGCGGCATTTACACTAGCGGTTCAGGAGGATAATCAGCTATTTCAGGATGCCTTCGACAAAAATTTGATCATCGTAGGACCGTCGACGCTATTAGCAACACTACGTACCATCCAGAATATTTGGCGTTACGAAAATCAGACCCAAAATGCTCAGGAGATAGCCCGTCAGGCCGGTGGTCTTTATGACAAATTTGTGGGACTGGTCGGCAATCTGGATGAGCTGGGTGATCGGCTCGATAAGACCCGTGACAGTTACGATGGTGTGGTGAACAAGTTGTCGAAGGGCAGGGGTAACCTGATTCGCCGCACCGAGTTATTGAAGGAGTTGGGTGCCAATACCAGCAAATCGATGTCAGACAAATATCTCGGGGTAGCAATGGAGGAAGCTGAGGGTTTGCCGCTGAATTCTCCAACGTCGGAGAGAAACCATGCTGACAAAATTGCTGATAGCGCTGAGAAAAATGACTGACAACCGCATTAAACACGGGGGGTGTTCTGGGTAGTCATATACCGTTCTAGCCCTATTTTTTCGTTACGGCGAGCCTGTTTGTATCAAGCTGTAGTTTCCGTGGAAATCTTGCGCTGTCTTGATCTGGTTGATGTATGGGCGTATGTTTCTGTCTTTCCTTATGTTTTAAAATTCAGACTAATTGCACACTAAGTCGAACATATTTGTTTATCGTGATATACGAAGAACCGTCACCTGTGGTGAAACGATCTATAACGTTTGCCGTTTCCCTGTTCAATACCTACAAGGAGTAGTTCAGCTCCTTCCCTGTGATTTTATTCAGCTGCAAGTTCAATAGGATAGTGGCCGGGATTCAGTGTGAAAATACGAGGTTTACCCGATGATAATTGATGAGGCCATGGTGGAACTGTCGCGTTGGCAGTTTGCAATTACGGCACTTTACCATTTCCTTTTTGTACCGTTGACAATTGGTATGACCTGGATTTTGGTCATTATGGAGTCGGTCTACGTCATGACTGGCCGCCAGATATACAAAGATATGACCAAATTCTGGGGTAAACTTTTTGGCATCAATTTCGCGATAGGTATTACTACCGGGCTCACCATGGAATTTGAGTTTGGTACCAATTGGGCCTATTTTTCGCACTACGTGGGCGATGTGTTTGGTGCACCCCTGGCGATAGAAGGCCTGATGGCTTTTTTCCTGGAATCCACTTTTGTCGGCATGTTCTTTTTAGGCTGGGATCGACTGAGCAAGACGCAACACCTTGCCTGTACCTTTTTAATGGCGTTGGGCACCAACTTTTCTGCTCTCTGGATATTAGTTGCCAATGCCTGGATGCAAAACCCGGTGGGTGCGGAGTTTAATGTTGAAACCATGCGTATGGAGATGACGGACTTCACTGCCCTGGTGTTCAACCCCGTTGCTCAGGTCAAGTTTATTCATACCGTGGCAAGTGGTTACGTTGCGGCTTCGATGTTTGTGCTGGGAATTAGCAGTTACTATATTTTAAAAGGTCGGGATCTGGCCTTTGCAAAACGATCATTTTCAGTTGCCGCTGGGTTTGGTTTTGCATCCATTTTATCGGTAATTTTACTGGGTGATGAATCTGGATACGAAGTAGGCGAGGTGCAAAAAGTAAAGCTGGCGGCGATTGAAGCGGAATGGGAAACTGAGCCCGCACCCGCAGCCTTTACTCTCGTTGGTTTTCCTGATGATACCGCCAGAAAGACCCACTATGCCGTAAAAGTGCCCTATGCGCTGGGTATTATTGCTACACGCTCGCTGGATAAGGAAGTAACGGGTATCAAGGAGCTGGAGGAGAACCACAAAGCACGTATTCGTAAGGGGATGGTTGCCTACGGGTACCTGGACAAGATACGGCATGGAGACAAAACCCCAGAGAATATCGCTGCGTTTGAAGCAACCAAGCAAGATCTTGGGTACGGTTTACTGTTAAAACGTTATACCGAAAAAGTAGTTGATGCGACCGAAGAGCAAATTGAGATGGCCGCACGAGACTCCATACCATCGGTTGCACCACTGTTCTGGTCTTTCCGAATAATGGTGGCCTGTGGTGTGGCTATGCTCGGAATATTTGTGCTCGCTTTTTACTTCAATGCAAAGCGCGTGATAGAGAAAAAGCGCTGGCTGTTGCGTCTTGCATTGTGGGGTATACCTCTTCCATGGATCGCCATTGAAGCGGGCTGGTTTGTAGCTGAATTTGGCCGCCAACCCTGGGCAATCAGCGAAATTTTGCCCACTTTTATGGCTACCTCGAACCTGACATCAAACGATCTGATTATCAGCATGACAGGTTTCATTGTTTTCTACACTCTGCTGGCAATACTTGAATTATGGCTTATGTTCAAGTTCGCGCGAATAGGCCCCAGCTCGCTGCATACTGGAAAATACCATTTTGAAAAGCTAACGGCATCGGAGTCATCCGATCTTAGCGCTAGTCACTAGGAAGCACGATTATGTTATTTGACTATGAAACATTAAAGCTGATTTGGTGGGTGCTTATCGGAGTGCTTCTTATTGGCTTTGCCATCGCCGATGGAATGGATATGGGGGTAGGCACACTGCTGGTTTTTTTAGGTAAAAATGATGAAGAGCGTCGCGCAATAATCAATACCATAGGCCCGCACTGGGATGGTAATCAGGTCTGGTTTATTACTGCTGCGGCCGCTTTGTTTTCTGCCTGGCCAATGGTGTACGCCGCTGCTTTTTCTGGTTTTTATTTCGCTATGATGATTATTTTGTTTGCGCTTTTTTTGCGACCGATTGGTTTTGACTACAGAAGTAAAATTGACGATTTGCGTTGGCGGTTTTTCTGGGACAAGGCATTATTCGTAGGTAGCTCAGTACCCCCGATTATTTTTGGTGTGGCCTTTGGTAACCTGCTGCAAGGTGTCCCATTTCACTTTAATGAATTTTTGAACATCACCTACACAGGTTCTTTTCTGGCATTGCTCAACCCTTTTGCCCTGCTGTGTGGTGTGATCAGTCTTTCAATGTTGATCATGCAAGGTGCTCTTTGGCTACAAATGCGCACAGATGATGATATTGCAGAGCGTGCCAAACGGGCCGTTAAGGTAGTGGTGCTGGTATTGGTGGCCGGGTTTGTATTGGCGGGTTTTTGGCTCTCCAATTTTATCGATAGCTATGTGATTGTCGAGATGCCTGCTGCGGGTTCAGTATTTACGCCACTGGATAAAACAGTCGCGTTGCAATCGACTGGATGGTTGCTGAACTATCAGACCATGCCGTTAACAATGGCATTCCCGTTACTTGGCATCCTGGGTGCGCTATGCGCGTGGTTTTTTTCTCATATCAAACGACCAGGGATGGGGTTTTTGGCTAGCTCCATGTCGATTGCCAGCATTATTTGTACGGCAAGTTTTGCTATGTTTCCATTTCTCATGCCATCGAGTAGTGATTTAAATAGCAGCCTGACGATGTGGGATGCAGTTTCCAGCCATTACACGCTGAACATTATGTTTATGGTAGTAGCATTATTGCTCCCCATTATTTTGTCATACACATTCTGGTGCTACAGGAAAATGTGGAGGAAGGTCACGGTGGATGAAATCAAAAATAACCCCCACTCCACCTATTAAACGAATTAATGAAGGGAATAAATCATGTGGTACTTTAGCTGGATTTTAGGTGTATTGTTGGCCTGTGCTTTGGGTGTCATCAATGTAATGTGGTATGAGCTAGAGCAACTCAAAGAGAGCGATGCGGAAGATAAAGAGTAATCGATACGCATAAAGTGGATTCAGGTGCCACAAAGGGGCAGGCGGAAAAACGCTGGTTAAAACAGAATAAACTGTTGGCTGGGCAGCAGCTGAAATATTCAGTGGCTCTTGGAACATGTAGTGCCCTGCTACTCATCGCACAGGCCTGGTTGTTAGCGCAAACATTACAGGGGGTGATGTTCGATTCAAAAACGCTTGATGATATCGCTTTTTATTTGTGGGGTATTCTGGCCCTCATTGTGTTGCGCAGCATCCTGACCCGGGCAACAGAACGTTATGCCTTTAAAGCGGCAGCACGAATTAAACGATTTGTTCGTGAGCAACTTAATCACAAGCTATTTGAACTCGGGCCCGTGTGGCTAGAAGGGCAGCGAACGGGTGAAATCAGCAGCCTGTTACATGAAGGTGTCGAATCTCTGGAGGACTACTACGCACGCTACTTGCCGGCAGTTGCTTTTAGCTCGCTCATTCCCATCGCAATTCTTGTAGTCGTAATACCTTTCGATTGGAAATCCGGTTTGATTTTCCTTTTTACCTTGCCGTTGATCCCTTTTTTCATGATCCTTATCGGCACCAAAACAGAGGCGTTGAATCAGCAGCGCTGGCGTGATCTGTTCCGCATGGGTAGTCATTTTCTGGATGTTATACAGGGCTTAACCCAACTTAAACTGTTCAATGCCAGCAAACGGGAAGCCGCTACTATTGCTTCTATTTCTGATGCTTACCGGCACAGTACCATGTCGGTTTTGAAAGTGGCTTTTTTATCATCCCTGGCATTGGAATTTCTGGCAACGGTGAGTATTGCCATGGTCGCTATCACGATTGGATTCAGGCTTTATTGGGGTACGCTTGATTTTTCCTCTGGCTTTATGGTGCTACTCCTTGCTCCCGAGTTTTACGCACCCTTGCGTAATTTGGGCGCTCAGTACCATGCACGTCTACAGGCCGTGACTGCAGCAGGAAAAATGATTGAAGTACTGCAGACTGAATCTTCAGGGTTTTCGGCGATAGAAACAATCGAGCCTTCAACAGCGCAACCTTTGCATATTGAGCTGCGCAATTTTCACTACCGCTACAGTGATGATCGACCGGCCCTCAAAGGGTTAAACACCTGTTTCGAAAGAACAGGTCTCTATGCCATTGTGGGTCAAAGTGGGGCAGGAAAAAGTACCCTTCTGGATTGCCTGTTGGGATTTAATCTACCCTATGAAGGTTCTATCGCAGTCAATCAAAAAGTGCTTTCAGTGGAAAATATTCCACACTGGCAGGAACAAATCGCCTGGGTTCCGCAACAGGCTCGGCTGTTGTCCGCAAGTATTAGCATGAATATCAGCATGTGTGAAAATGATACCGATGCAAAAAAAATAAAATATGCCGCAGAACTTGCCGGTGCCGATGAGTTTATTCAGGCGTTGCCAGCGGGATACTACACATCGGTAGGTGAGGGCGGTCACGGTTTGTCGGGTGGTCAAATACAGCGCCTGGCACTGGCAAGAGCATTCTATAAGCGTGCAGCGCTATTGTTACTGGATGAACCTACAGCGCATCTCGATTCGGTATCGGAAGCATCCATTCAAAAAGCTATTCAATGGTATGCGAAAGATCATTTGGTGATCGTCGCTGCGCATCGATTGCATACGGTAAAACACGCGAAAAAAATACTAGTGCTACATGAAGGTATGTTAGTAGAAGAAGGGAGTCATCATGCGCTGATTGAACAATCTGGCCTTTATAGCGAATTTGTCGCTTTGGCGAATGTGCGATGAAAAATTTTTATCGGTTGTTGACACTTTCAAGACCCCACCTGCGGTGGATGTTGTTGGGGGGAATTCTAGCGCTGATTACCGTATTAGCCAATATTGCACTGTTAACGGTTTCTGGCTGGTTTATTGCGTCGATGGCGGTTGCGGGTGTCACCGGCGTTATGATGAATTACTTTACACCTGCGGGCATTATTCGCTTCCTGGCGATTATTCGTACCGGTGGACGTTATGCGGAGCGCTATGTTACTCACGACATTACTTTTAAATTCCTTAGTGAGTTAAGAGTCTGGTTTTATCGACGGCTAGAGCCTTTGGCTCCCGCACATTTACAGGGGATGCATAGTAGTGATTTGCTCAGCCGGCTTCAGGCAGATGTAGGGCGACTGGACGATTTTTATCTGAGAATTTTAGTGCCGGTTTTCGTTGCAGTGATCGCTGGGCCCATCGTAGTGATCGTAGCCTGGTTTTATAGCACGGACCTGAGCATCATTCTAATGATTGGTCTATTGGCAGCCGGAATGGTTTTACCGGCCTGGATTATCCAGTCAAATCGAAATTATGCCGAACAATCTGTGAAGGCATCGGCAGCTCTTCGTACCAGCATTATTGATGGCTTGCAGGGGATGCGCGAACTGATTGTCTATCAGGCTGCTCAGGCGCAGATTGATAAAACTGCGCAATTGAACCAGTTCTTGCTGGCTAAGCAAGATCGGCTCAATAAAACCTCAGCCTCTGCACAGGGGGTATCACTGCTATTGATCAATCTTACGGTCTGGGCCGCTTTATGGCTTTTAATTCCGCAGGTCGTAAGCGGTGATCGAGCAAACACAGAGTTGGCCATGTTAACCCTGTTGGTGTTGGCAAGCTTCGAGGTGGTTGTACCCCTGGCACTAACATTCGAGCAAATGCCGATTGTTGCGGCCTCTTTGTCGCGGATATTGTGTATGGCCGATATGCCTCCGACAAGAATCGAGCCTGTAGACGGATCACCCGAGCCAATCGATGGCAGCATCTGCCTTGAGCAGATCCAGTTCAGTTATAACCTTAACGAAGGGCCAGTATTGAAGGACATTAGTCTGGAGATAAAAAGCGGCGACCACGTTGCAATAGTGGGTGCCAGTGGTGCAGGAAAATCCAGTATTGCCCACCTGCTTCTGGGTTTTTGGCAAGCTGACACGGGTTGCATCACAATCGCAGGTCATGCGATTGAATGCTATACAGAAAGTGACCTGCGCAAACAATTTTCTGTCGTCTCGCAACACAGCTATTTGTTTTCCGCAACCATCCGAGACAACTTGATGTTGGCCAATCCGGATGCAGATCAGGCGATGCTTGATCGGGCCTGTGCGACAGCGGGATTGACGGATTTTATCAATGAATTGGTTGATGGTTATGATACCTGGCTAGGGCAATCGGGTGTCGGGCTGTCGGGTGGTCAGGCAAGGCGTCTCGCTATCGCCCAGGCACTATTGAAGCCAGGGCAAATTTTGATATTAGATGAGCCTACAGAAGGTTTGGATTTTAAAACCGAACAACAGGTGTTGCAGGCCATTTTTGAACTGATGAAGGACCGTACGGTAGTATTGATTACACACAATCCACGGATGTTAAAAAAGATGGATTGGATCTATCTGATAGAGGACGGCCGCATAGTGGGGCAGGGGTCGCATCAACAGTTGATCAAGGCGGATGCGCTGTACTCAAATCAACTGCGGTTATTTTGATTCCTGCAGGTGGTTCCAAAGGCAATTCCCATCACTTTTTTGATCAATTTTATCCAGATAGGCCTGGTGCGCTGTCTGCTCTTCAGTGCTGGCGGTTACCACCCGTAGTGGATTGGTGAGCTTCACTGGTAGTGGTTTTTGTTGCTGGTTCGAGTGGGAACTTTCAGTATTTCCCTCCAGCGTTAAGGCCACCTGACCACCGGTTAAACGCAGATACACATCCGCCAGAATTTCCGCATCCAGCAGCGCGCCATGCAGCTCCCGTGTCGAATTGTCTACCTGATAGCGGCGGCACAGTGCATCCAGGTTGTTCTTTTGGCCGGGGTGTTTGCGTCGAGCCATCACCAGGCTATCAATAACGCTATTGCTTTCTTCGATGGGGGTGAAGCGAGCGTCGGTTTTGGTGAGTTCCATATTCAGGAACCCGAGATCGAAGGGGGCATTGTGGATAATCAGTTCAGCACCTTCGATATAATCCAGAAAAGCCTGGCCAATCGATGCGAAGACGGGGTAGTTACTGAGAAAATCAACATCCAGTCCGTGAACTTCAAGCGCACCGGCCTCAATATCCCGCTCCGGGTTGATGTACTGATGGTAGTGATTGCCGGTGGGTTTGCGGTTGATCAGTTCAACCGCACCAATTTCGATAATACGGTTGCCCTGTTCTACTTCCAGCCCAGTGGTTTCTGTATCTAAAACAATCTGTCTCATGGGTTGTTTTCCATAAACGGTAGTACACCTTCGTTGGCCAGCTGATCCGCTAGTTCGTTTTCAGGGTGGCCGCTATGGCCTTTGATCCAGTGCCAGTTTATCTGATGCCGAGCGCTTTCTTTATCCAGCGCTTGCCACAGGTCTACATTCTTAACCGGCTTTTTGGCAGCGGTGCGCCAGTTGCGCTTCTTCCAGTTGGGCATCCATTCCGTGATGCCCTTTCGTACGTATTGCGAATCGGTGGTGAGTTCTACCTGTGAACCGCGTTTCAGCGCAGCCAGGCCTTCGATCGCGGCCATGAGCTCCATACGATTATTGGTGGTAAGTGCTTCGCCACCACAGAGTTTCTTTTCGTGTTCGCCAAAGCGCAGGAAAGCGCCCCAGCCACCGGGGCCTGGGTTGCCTTTGCAGGCGCCGTCGGTAAATATTTCTACTTTTTCACTCATGGTTTTTGTTCAGTATTCCTGTGTGGATCTCTATCGATATGGTTGTAGCTGGGTTT
This sequence comes from Pseudomonadales bacterium, assembly GCA_019090315.1. GTDB lineage: Bacteria > Pseudomonadota > Gammaproteobacteria > Pseudomonadales > JAHRWD01 > JAHRWD01. The sequence goes on along the minus strand of JAHRWD010000017.1, from coordinate 30,964 downwards.
TGGCATCATCAACGGCTTAAGTTCAGGGCGTTTCCAGCGATTGCGTATGGGGGTTCTGGCGTGGGTTTTTTTAGTGGCGGTAATCACGTAAACCGCACCGAAGGGCAGATTATAACGCGTTGCCAGCGCGCCTATGAATCCAAATTTTGAGCTAAGGCCGCGTTGCCTGACCGCTGGCTTAAATACAACGAATTCCTTTTGTTCTATCCGGCAGTTGAGTAGTGTCAGCCAATCGGTCATGCGTTGCGGCCGGATGAAGTTGGCGCGCCAGGGCATAGGTTTGAACCATATAGCAATGAGCCTCCAAAGCCCCCACAGGCTGGACGGGTTGAAGCCAATCACAATAAGCTTTCCCTCCGGAGCCAGGCTGAGTACGGCTTCTCGGATCACCTGTTGGGGGTGATCCGAAAAATCGCAATGATGATGCAGGATCATAAGGTTGGCATTGTCGGGAACCAGGGGCAATTCAGTCCCGTCAGCTATGATGAGATCTGTTTTTTTGGTGATGATTTGAGACGGCACTAGTTTGAAAAACGGATGTTGATTACCGAAATCAATCAGGGCGTTATAGCAGTTGGCAGATTGAAAAGACTGATCCCCCTTAATTTTATCGAAGGGAATGTCGTATAATTGCGATTCGATAGCCCGTTTCTCTGCCGCAAGCACCTCTTTTCCGAGCTCGCTATGAAACCAGAACTGCTGGTGGCTGCGGTTGCATGCAGGCGATCTGTGTGGTTTTAAAAACTTCAAGCGAGGCGACCTGAGCTGGTGCTGTTTTGGTGTGATTGAGTTCTCAAGGTTATCGGCTTTCTTGGCATGGCCGGGCTGAAAGGCTATGATTTATGAACAAAAAACAATCAGGAGCAGGGCTTTCCATCGATAGCCCGAATAACCATTGATGCTGATTATATATGCTTCATTTGCTAATTTGATACCTTGCTACGAAAAGCGAGCGGCTTTGCTCACTGGAAGGACCAGCTTATTGCATTGTTTCGATAGCAACAGGACTAGCTCAATAGCTCCACACTACACGAAATATTCAATGTTCCAACGATGCAGACGGGTAATAGATTGAGTTATATCTTCAGAGTTACAGCTATTGTTGCAATCGCAGCGGCGACCATTATTGGCTGCGAAAGTGGAATGGCACCTAAGACAGAGAAAGCCAGCGATACCAGCACGCAGGACTCAGTTGTCATTCAGGATACAATTTTGGATTCCGTTGTGCCTGTTGTGCAAGCCAATAGTAAGCCAGACGACACTTCATCACAGTTATCGGCTGAGCTCTGCGATTACGATAACCTTTGGCTTTCCGCACAGGCTTCGTTTCGTCTGGATTCAGGCTCAGTAGAGCCCCAGATAGAGGTGTACTATCGATGGTATGCCAAGCATGAAGATTATCTTGCACGGGTCAGCCAGAGGGCTGATCGCTACCTGTTTCACATTCTAACGGAGCTGGATAAGCGTGATATGCCCGCCGAAATTATGCTGCTACCGATTGTTGAGAGCGCGTTTGATCCGTTTGCATACTCCCACGGGCGCGCATCGGGCATGTGGCAGTTTATTCCTTCAACCGGAAAAATGTATGGCTTGAAGCAGAACTGGTGGTATGACGGTCGCCGGGATATCGTTGCCTCGACCGCGGCGGCGCTGGATTATTTGCAGATGCTGAGCAATTACTATGATGGAGACTGGTTACTGGCTTTGGCGGCCTACAACTCTGGTATGGGCACGGTTAACCGGGCAATACGTCACAATAAAAAGCTGGGCAAGGAGGTCGATTTCTGGAATCTGAAGCTTCCGGATGAAACCAGTGCCTATGTGCCGAAGTTGCTTGCACTCGCCAAACTGATTGGTGAACACGAGCTGGTATGGCAGCACTTCACACCCATACCGAATATACCGTATTTCGAGGTCGTTGATGTCGGTAGCCAAATTGATCTGGCGTTTGCGTCGGAACTATCACAAACGGAGATAGAAGAGATCTATCGCTTAAACCCGGGCTATAACCGCTGGGCTACGGATCCTGAGGGGCCGCACAGACTGCTTGTTCCTGCCGACCAGAGTGCTTTGTTCCAGCGGAACCTTGAGGAGCTGCCAAAGGAGCAGCGGGTGACCTGGAAGCGTTACAGAGTTAAAAGCAACGACAATCTTGGTGTGCTAGCTCAGCAATATCATACGTCGGTTAGCGCTATTCAGGAGGCGAATGGAATTTCCGGCAATATCATTCGAGTTGGTGATTCATTGCTCATTCCCGTTGCCTCGACTTCGCTTAAAAACTACAGCCTTAGCGCGGATCTACGGCGACAGAGAATCCAGTCTCGTTCAGCCGGCAGGACTAATCGAATCAAGCAGTATTACGAAGTCACACCTGGTGACAGTTTCTGGAAAATTTCTCGTGAATATAAGGTTGGCGTAGCGGAACTGGCTCGCTGGAACTCAATGGCACCAAAGGATCCGCTAATGCCGGGAACGCGATTGGTGGTTTGGTCAAAAAAACCGGGTTCTGACAATGCCGGCCGGGGTGGCACCTTAACCCGCAAGGTTTATTATCCGGTTCGTGATGGTGATTCGTTGGCAAAAATTGCGTCCAGGTTTCGGGTAAAAACAAGTGATGTTATTCGCTGGAATTCGTTGCAGAAGAAAAAATATATTCACGCAGGTGACCGGCTGGTTCTGTATGTGGATGTGAGTCGAACCTCTATCTAGAGACCTCAGCATAACTACTGCGCTTGACAATACTGCGTCGCTTGGCAGTGCCTACTTTTGGTGTCTTGCCTGCGCTCGCTACGTTATGCAGAGGTCTCATATAGACAAAACCCTGAGCAAGTCCCCGAAAGTGCTCATCGGGTTCTTTGGGAAAGGAATGCTAGGCACAGGTTGGCCTGATTCACGAAATGCTCAAAACTTTGTAGATCCCTGTCCTCGATATCTGCGGGACGGGTGGCAAAAATCACTCCAAACGGTTTTTTTCCAGCAAACAAAGGGCCCATGATAACGGGCCTGTCCGAAAATACCCGATTGAAGCCCGGACTGGGCTGAAGCTCGATAGTTTGCTGGGTAGACGTATTCACTGTGATTACTTTGTTTTTTAGCAGGCAATGCGCAAGTGGGTTGGTGGCGGATGTGTGTACGGGGAAATCGAAGCTTTCACGCCATTTCTCTGTGTCCTCACCAATCATATATTTTGCGTGTAATCTGGTGTTTTTAGGGTCAAGGATTGCGATTCCAGCTTGATTCATATCGATACCGCGATGTATACCCTCAATCAATACCTGAAAAATACTATTGATTGAAGCATCTTCAAAAACCATTGCCGCAAGGTCTCGCAGGATATCAAGCTGCAGCAATGACTGTTGCTGGGGTTTGGTAATATCTGCAGCAGAACCAGTCCCGGCTATTGCGGACTCGGCTTGTTCGGAGGGAGTAATACCAAACGACTGCACTACCTTCTTTGCATCCTCTGACCAGACTTGAATCTGTTCCAGCGCATCTTCTTTATCAATATCTATATGCCGAGCGACTAGGGATATGTTTTTTGCCATTTCCGCCGAATCCCATCCCAACTCCATCTGCTGACCAATACGATTGCCAATCATTACGGCTCGAACGTTTGGATCTGGGTTTTTGGAATCGGACAGGGATGTCTGTAGCAGTTCGCTAAGTTCCCACTGTTTGGCAAGCATTCTGGAGAGCTGCTTCGGCTTAATGCCAATCACCGCCGAGATGGTTTTTTCACGGCTATCATCGGTGGATTCGAGTGCGCGGCACAGTTTGTCTACCTCATCACGATCGCAGCTTAGTAGTGCAAGCTCGCCAATGTTGTACAGCAACGTAGCAACATATATTTCCTCACGTTCAGAATCTGATAGTCTTTGGGCAAGATTTTTGGCCTGTACCGCTCCGTGGAATGCCCTGTAAAGGGAGTCAATCAGGGCGGGTTTTGGGTTTTCCCTGATTAGCTGATCTGTCACCAAAGATGAAATCAGAATCGAGTAAATCCCTGTAAAGCCAATGACTACCACCGCTCTGCTGACCGTGTTGATTGGTGATTTAGCCGGGTTGTAAAAAACGCTATTCGCAACTTTTAATACTTGTGAAGTAAGTACTGCATCTTTAAGGATAACTTCGGTAAGTTGATGTACCTGTGTTTCGGGGCTGGAAGTTAGTGCGTTTAGCTCTTGTAATACACCGGACATCATCGGAAGCTCCGTGCTTTCGATATGTGTGAGCCAGCCTTTTACGCTGAGTTTTTTTGTTTTGGTCATGGGGCGTTAACTATTTTGATATTGTGGCTAAGTGTAGTCTACGGTGGGTTGAGCACTGATCTTGCGTGGTCAGACCTGTCATCCGTGGTAAACCAGGCCTGTATCGAACAGTTTTATAGATGCAGGGCCGAGAGAGGCTGTTGGGATCGTGCTGAGCTGTTCACTTTTTTGCCGATTTCTGCAATATTTAAGACTATGTGGGCAGAAATCGATGCATATTGGGTGTGCCTGGATTAAATAATTTTGGATTGGATATGTCGTATACATTGTTTCGTTCTGCTGGCTTTTACTGTTTTATCGTGGCCTTAGGCTTATGTTCGCGCGTGGCAGTGGCACAGGAGGCGCCTGATAAAAAGCCGTTCGTGACGGAATCAGAGGTATCCTTCCGGGTAGGTTACCGAGTGGATCAGCTAGACTGGAATATCGCATCGGACCCTTCTGGAACCCATACGCCAAATATACTCTCAGAGTTGACCTGGGATGATATCGAATCGGTAGAGTTACAGTTCGATTTCTCAGGGAAATTGGCAAGTCAGTTCTATTATCATCTGGATCTGAGTATTGCGGGAATACGAAAGGGTAAAAACCAGGATTCAGACTACCATGGCAATAATCGGACGCTTGAGTTTTCGCGCTCCAACAACAATGCATCGGATGGGTATCTTGGGGATATTTCCGGCGCTATTGGTTACCCGATTCAACTGGATGAGGACGGAAAGAAACGATTTCGGTTAACCCCGCTATTGGGTTATTCATACCATCGTCAGAACTTCTCGATAACCGATGGTGAACAAACCTTAGCGTCGGCAGGCACGCCTCCGTTAGGACCAATTGCCGGGTTAGACAGTAGCTACGAAGCGGAGTGGTACGGCCCCTGGTTCGGTTTCGAACTGGCTTTTGTATTGGCTCCGGGAGTAAATCTGGATATTCAGTTTGAACACCATGTCGGCGAATATTTAGGGGTAGGGAACTGGAATCTGCGAGAGGATTTTCAACACCCCAGGAGTTTTGAACATATTGCTGATTCCAGTGGTAATTCACTATTCCTTAGCTTGGTTATAGATAGAGGTTGGCTTTGGATAGTATCTGCGCAGTTTCAAAAATGGCAGACCGATGCGGGTACCGACAGAATATTCTTTTCCGATGACACCTCGGTTACGACTCGGCTAAATGAGGTCAACTGGCAGTCCAACAGTCTGTCCTTTGGAGTGGTGGTGCCGTATTGATCAAACTGAATAGCTGCCCAGCAGGATGGTACCGATAGTGGCCCGCTGTATTCACCTGTGTGATTGCTATTGTCTTTAGCTGCATTCATTGATAAATTCAGCTCACGCGATATAACAATAAATAGCCTTTCTGGCTGCTAATCAAGTGAGTGAATATGTTGGGAGTTCGATGGTTCCCCCGAAGTTGGGTTGTGGTCCGATGCTGGACGATCTGCGTATGTGCAGGTTGCCTCCTGGCGTCTTTTTCAGGCGTTACCTTTGCCGAAAATAAGATCGGCCAATCGGATCTCCCTACCGTTGTAATCAAGAGAATAAAAAGTGATCAACGGAGCATACCGATTGATGTCAGTGGTCGTATTTATCATAAAACTGAAATAAAACTGGCTTTTAAAACCGGCGGACTGGTGCAGAGCGTACTGGTAGACGAAGGTGAATTTGTATCTGAAGGCCAACTACTGGCCAGATTAGATCTTGAAGAAGTGGATGCTGCAGTGGATCAGGCAAGAGCTGCATACCGAAAAGCAAAGCGTGATATCAAACGTATCGCAAAATTAAATGAAACCAACGTACTTTCGAAACAAAAACTACAGGATGCAGAGACAGTATTAACTCTCCGAAAAGCAGATCTGGAAGTCGCTAAATTTAATCAGAAATACTCTGAAATTCGCGCTTCGGTATCCGGGTATATTCTGCATCGAAATATTGAAGTGAATGAGCTGGTACAACCGGGGAAAACTGCTTTTGTCTTGGGCTCAAACAGGGACGGCTGGGTGGTGCGAGCAGGCCTGGTTGATCGTGATATTGTTCGCGTGTCATTGGGTGACAGAGTTGAGCTTTTTCTGGATGCCTATCCAGGAAATAGTTTCGATGGAAAAATTACTCAAATTTCTCAGGTGGTAGATTTCAGAAGTGGTATTTTTTCAGTTGAAGTATCACTTGAACCTGTCGAAGAAAAATTATTTTCCGGAATGGTCGCCAGTGCTGTGATCAATCCGGAGAAACTTCAATACCTGTTTTACGTACCGATTGAATCTCTGGTCGATTCCAATAGTGATGAGGCCCAGGTCTTCCTGTTTGATCGCACGACCGGGCGAGTAAAGCGGGTGCCGATTGGCATTGCCTTTTTATACCAGGATGAAGTTGCCGTTCTTAGTGGCCTTGAAGGTCATCATGAGGTGGTATTAAGTGGTGTTAAACGACTCGAGAGCGGTGATCTCGTGCACGCTGTTGATCAGCAGGGCTTCTCGCTAAATCCCTCACATGCTGTGAATATCAAGTAACCGATGAAGCTTCCATATCATGCGCTAAATAACCCTCAATTTACCTTGGTATTACTGATTTTGGTACTGTCTCTCGGTGCCTTTTCTTTTTTTTCAATGCCTCGTTCTGAGGACCCGCAGTTCGATTTCGCTTCAGTTACTATGGTCGCGGTATATCCTGGTACGACGCCCATCGATATGGAAAAAATGATCGTGGACCCTATTGAGGATGCGATCAACGAGCTGGAAGATGTAAAAAAGATTCAATTTAATATTCGTGATGGACTGGCTACCGGCTATGTTGAGTTTCTTTACGGCAGCGATCCGGACGATAAATTTGAAGATGTTCAGCGTACCCTGGCGGAAGTGCGTAGCCAGCTTCCCTCAGGTTTAAAAAAGCTGGAAGTCAAACGTAATTCACCCTCCAACGTCACCATGTTTCAAGTGGCTCTGGTTTCAGAATTTAATAAATATTCGGAATTGAAGCTTGTTGCGGAAAAACTCGAAAAACGATTTGAGCGGGTGTCCGGTGTTAAACAGGTTGAAACCTGGGGCTACCCGGATCAACAGGTTCAGATTGTCATTGATCCCGACAAAATGCTGACCCTCAATATATCGATCGATCAACTGAGAGATGCGATTGTATCCACGGCAAAAAATATCCCCGGTGGTCACGTCAATATGGGAGCACGACGTTTCAATGTGCGCTCCAGTGGTGATTATGAGTCCCTGGATCAAATTGGCTGGACGGTGGTAAAACAGGCCGGGGACAATCTGATCTATTTGAAGGATGTTGCCAACATATTATTGGGTGACGAAATTGAAACCTACATCACTCGTTTTAACGGAAAACGATGTGTGTTTGTGACGGTGGTTCAGCGCAAAGACAGTAATATTTATCAGGTAACAGATGGGCTTAACAAGGCGCTCTCCTCTTATGCCGAAGAGTTACCCAAGGGGGTGTCTGTTGAAGTGGTGATGGAGCAGGCTAAAAGCGTAACCAAGCGGATCAACGGCTTCTTTTTAAGTCTGATGCAGGGCCTCGCCCTGGTCGCTATTGTGGTGGTACTGGTGTTGGGGTTTCGTGCTTCACTGGTGGTCACTGCTGCGATTCCTCTATCGATATTAATTGCTGTGGGCTGGCTGGATGTGACGGGTTTTGGCCTGCAGCAGATGAGTATTGTTGGGCTGGTGATCGCGCTGGGCTTGCTGGTGGATAACGCTATCGTGGTGATTGAAAACATCGGCCGACATATTGATGAAGGTGAAACCGGGATGGCCGCAGTGGCGGCAGGCGCTAGTGAAGTTGGCTGGGCAGTGGTCAGTGGAACTGTAACGACTGTACTGTCGTTTTTACCAATTGCCTGGTTGCAAACCGATACCGGTACATTTATTCGATCGATGCCCCTTACCGTTATCTTCGCACTGGTTTCATCCCTGGCCATAGCGCTGACCATTACTCCGCTGCTGTCCGGGAAAATATTGCTCTCCAGGAGAGGGCGTAGCAAAGGCCCGGTTGCAACGGGTGTGATTAGCTTGCGCTGGGCGGCAAACCTGCACGGACATACGATCCGAAAGGCCCTGAAACATCCATTTATTGTGATAGTTATTGCGATTGTATTGTTTGTAGCTAGTCTGTCGCTTTTTCCGCTGGTGGGCGTCAGCCTGTTTCCCAATGCTGAAAAGCCCCAGTTTCTGGTGAATATTTTGTTGCCTGAAAACAGTAATTTTGAAAGTACAAACAGGGTCACTGAAGAGGTTGAGCGATACCTGGCGAGCATTCCTGAAATTACTGATGTTGCTGCCAACGTCGGCCGTGCAAACCCAGCTGTCTACTACAACGAATTTCCTAGCTCAGAAACTCCGACCATCGCCCAGTTGTTTGTTCAGCATAAAGATCTACCAATGGCACAAAGCCAGGCAATGATCAAAAAGATAAGGGAACATTTTGACACCTACGTAGGGGCAACCTTGAATCTTCGTGAGTTTCAGCAGGGAGCAGGCAGTGGTGCGCCCATTGAGATACGTATTACTGGCGATGAGTTAGAAACACTTAAACGGTTGAGTATTGAGCTTGAAGATCTGATTCGCGCGGTTCCTGGTACTATCAATATTGACAACGGTATGGCTAAAACCCGGATCGAATTACAGGTAAATATCAACCGTGATAAAGCTGCGCTGTTGAGTGTGCCTCTTAGTCGTATCGACTCTGTGGTTCGGGCAACACTGGTGGGTAGCGAGGTTGCTTTATATCGAGATCCCTCCGGCGAAGATTATCCCATTGTGATCAAACTCAATAATCGCGGCGAAGCCAGGCTGGATGATCTGCGCAAAGCAAACGTCTCTAATATGCAGGGTCAGTTGATCCCATTACGACAACTCGCCACTTTTGAACTGGAGTCAGCCCCGGCCTATTTTCGGCATCGCGATATGATCCGTACCGCTCAGGTAGAAGCCTTTGTTGATATCGGTTATTCGATAGCAGACGTAGGCGCTGAGGTATTTGGACAACTGGATCAAATTGAGTTGCCACCGGGTTATCGATTTATGATTGGCGGCCAACAGGAAGATCAGGTTGAAAGTTTTAACGGCATGATGAAAACACTCATTATTGCGCTGCTGGGGATTTTTGCGGTACTGGTTTTGCAGTTTCGTTCCTTTCTACAACCGTTGATTGTATTTATTGCGATTCCATTTGCGATTACCGGTGCTATTTTAGCGCTACTGATTACCGGTTATACCTTCTCCTTTACTGCATTTGTAGGGCTTACCAGTTTGATCGGCATTGTCGTCAACAACTCGATTATTTTGGTGGATTATGCGAATGGCCGAATTGCCGAAGGTGAAACGGTTACCGATGCGATTTTGCAGGCAGCCAAAATCCGTTTCCGTCCTATCGTGTTAACTACACTGACCACCATCGGCGGGCTGCTGCCACTGACCTTATCGGGCAGTACCATGTGGGCTCCGATGGGTTGGGCGATTATCGGTGGGTTGATCGTATCGACCTTTTTGACGCTACTGCTCGTGCCGGTGCTCTATAAGGTATTTACCCCGGCGCTAAGCGCTCAGGCTGATTTGCTTCAGCCTGAATGACGGATCAGATCAATGATCTGCTGCTGAATGGTGGGGTCATCGTAAAGCGCGCTGTGCTCGTGGTCTGAATAGATAGTTTGGTGCTTAAAAGTGGTAAATGATTCAGGAAGCTGAGCCGATGAAGCGGTGACATTGTAGTCGCCATCACCATAGATACAGTGTGGATCAGGTATTTCAGGGTGCTGTTTTGCATCCTGACTACTTAGAATGCTCCAGCAACCGTTTTCATCCTGATCAACGTAAATTCGCTCCGGTGTGTCGTAGCCTTGACCAATTACATTCAGTACATCTGGTGCTTTGGGTACCTCCCGTCTCATCGGTTTATGAATTCGTTCCATAAATTGTGAAGCACGGGTTAATTGGTTATCGGTGAAGGTTCGATTAACTTTCTGTTCATCTATTGCATCCTGTACATTCTTATCACTCATTAACCCCCAGTGGTTTTCCTGCCAGTGTTGTCCATTGAAAATATCCTGTTCCAGTGGCGTGCCGTCGAGCTTGCTTAAAAAGGAACTACCAGCCATCGGCATCAACTGATAGCTGGATGGAAAGGATGCAACCGCAGGCTGACACAATAGTTTTCGGTTTTGTTCCGTCCTCATGCCAATCTGAATACTTCTAAACATCGAAGCGGTTCCACGAAAAGGTACACCAGCAAAGATCATATGATCGACCTGTTCTGCACCGCTCCAGTTTTCCTGTGCTAGCTCAAAGTCCTGGTTTCCGTATCGCAGGTAGTAACTCGCGATTAGACCACCCATGCTGTGGGCGATCAGTGAAATATCTCTTGTTCCTCCTGGATTGGATGGACTGGGCTGGTTGAGTCGTTTGATTAATTGATCAAGCTTTTGAACTGCTTCAAAGTTATCCTGCCGCCAGTCGTAATCAAAGCCAATGATTTCATGGGTTTTACCGAAGTTTTGTTTTAGTGTTTTTAGCCAGTAGTCGTAAAATTTGATCTCGAAAATACCCGGTACAAGGGTGATTTTATGCAATACCTCGCTTGAATAGAGCTCAAGCAACGTTTCGTCGTTTTGCTGGATTGGTAGCTGCAGTGACTTGTTGCCAAAATAGATCTGCCAGGGGGAGGGCCATACCAGCCGGTCATTGTTGCGTTGCCGTAGAAAACTGCCCTTGAAGCCAGGTATAAAAATGATGACGGGTTTTTTCATAGTCTGCGGTGTTAATCATGTGGATCGGTGGTTTTTCGTATAAAATCCGCTTTTTTTGTCCGGCCGATCAAACAGGTATATTGATGTCCCAGCAGTTTTCCAAAAAGCAGCGTGCTGATATTAACAAGCTGAGCAAGCGGTTACGCAGAAATGTCGGAAAGGCGATTGAAGACTTCAGCATGATCGAGCCTGGTGATCGGGTGATGGTTTGTCTTTCCGGCGGCAAAGATTCCTATGCCATGCTTGATGTGTTGATGAATCTGCAAAAACACGCGCCGATCGATTTTGAGCTAATTGCGATGAATCTGGATCAAAAGCAGCCTGGCTTCCCTGAACATATTTTACCGGAGTATTTGAAGAGCATCGGTGTTGAATACCATATTGTAGAGCGGGATACCTACAGTATTGTGAAGGATAAGGTGCCCGAGGGTAAAACCACCTGTGGTTTATGTTCACGGCTGCGGCGTGGGATTTTATACAGCTTTGCTGACGAAATTGGCGCGACCAAAATAGCACTGGGGCATCACCGTGACGACATTATGGAAACCCTGTTTCTGAATATGTTCCATGGCGGAAAGTTAAAAGCGATGCCGCCGCGGCTACAGAGCGATGACGGCAAAAATACCGTTATTCGCCCGCTAGCGTACTGCAAAGAGAGTGATATCGAGGCCTACGCTGAGCTAAAACAGTTCCCTATTATTCCCTGTAATCTTTGCGGCTCGCAGGAAAATCTACAGCGACAGGTGATTAAAGGGATGTTGCAGGATTGGGAGCGTAAGCAGCCGGGTCGACTGGATGTGATCTTTTCGAGTATTCAAAACGTAGTGCCCTCCCACCTTGCGGATCGGGCACTATTTGATTTTGAAGAGATGAAAGTTAATGGCGGTGCGAAGGATGTCGCACGAGTGAGTAGTTTTGATCCGGCAGCTCAATCGGATGAGCAAGAACAACACTACGGTAAGCTAAATATCCTCAATATCGGATAAATTAGATGGATAGATAAAGGGCAGACCCCGGCCGCACCCTTATTCGATACTACCCCAAAGATCATATTCATCCGCGCCAGCAATTTTCACCGCGACCGTATCCCCAGGGTTTAGTTCGAAATCCGTTTCAATATGTACCACTCCGTCAATCTCCGGAGCATCTGCATAGGTACGGCCAATTGCGCCATAGTCGGTAATTTCATCGATTAGTACCTGCTGAATCGATCCAATCTTCTTCTGTAATTTGGCGGCACTGATCTGCTGCTGAAGCTGCATAAACTGATCGAATCGCTGTTGTTTGATCTCGTCTGCAACCGGCTCGGGTAGCTCGTTGGCATCTGCGCCATCGACCGGGGAATATTGAAAACAGCCAACCCGGTCGAGTTGCGCGTCTTCAATAAAATCCAGCAGCATCTCAAAATCTTCATCGGTTTCGCCTGGGAATCCGACAATAAAAGTGCTGCGTATACATACATCAGGACAGATCTCGCGCCATTTCTTGATGCGCTTCAATATCTTGTCGGTGTCCCCAGGTCGTTTCATCAGCTTCAAAATACGTGGGCTGGCGTGTTGAAAGGGGATATCCAGATAGGGAAGGATTTTGTTTTCAGCCATCAGTGGTAGCAGTTTGTCGATGTGGGGGTAGGGGTACAGATAGTGCAAACGCACCCAAACGCCCATATTACCCAGCGTGACCATCAATTCCTGAATTCGGGTTTTGATCGGCTGGCCATCCCAGAAATCCATTTTGTATTTGGTATCAACACCGTAGGCACCGGTATCCTGTGAGATCACCAACAGTTCCTTCACGCCAGCATTCACTAATCCCTGGGCTTCGGTCAGCAGATCACCAATCGGGCGGCTCACCAGTCGGCCGCGCATCGATGGGATAATGCAGAAGCTACAGGTTTGGTTACAACCTTCGGAAATCTTCAAGTAAGCGTAATGTCGAGGGGTGAGTTTGATTCCCTGGGGTGGCACCAGCGATTGTAGCGGATCGTGCTGAGCCTGGTAGGGTAGATGCTCGTGCACCGCCGCCATCACCTGTTCATAGGCCTGGGGGCCGGAAACCGAAAGCACGCGATCATCGATCTGCGCGACATCGTCCTCCCGAACACCCATACAGCCGGTGACGATCACTCGGCCATTTTCTTCAAGGGCTTCGCCAATGGTGGCGATGGATTCGGCCTTAGCCGCATCGATAAAGCCACAGGTATTGACGATGATCAAACCTGCACCTTTGTACTCCGGTGTAATCTCGTATCCCTCGATTCGAAGCTGGGTGAGGATACGTTCAGAGTCAACCAGTGCTTTGGGACAACCGAGGCTGATAAAACCAATTTTAGGTGCATGCATGAGCTGGGTGGGGCCAAAAAGTCGCCATTGTAATGGGCATTGGGGCAAGCTCCAAGTTTTGTAGGACAATACTACTTGAATCCTTCGGTTTCATTGCTTAAGCTCGATCTTTTTTTGGAAACCATAAAAAGGAGTTGACCCGTGGCAGCAGACAAGTTTCCGGTTGAAGCCGGCCATATTATGTTGTTCGCACACGCAATTGGTGATGCGAACCCCATCTATCATGACGATGAGGCAGCTAAGAAGACTGAGCCCGGTGGTGTGATTGCACCGCCTACCTTCGTGCAAGCTAGTGCTCAGTTTAATTCTGAGAACACTATGCGGCCCAAGATTGGTCAGCCCTGGTTTGGTTCGGGTAAGGAAGCAACGGGTATCAAAAAGAAAGAGGGCGAAGACACCGGCAGTGGCCGTGGCCTGCACGCAGAGCAGCACTACGAATACCATCGTAATCTGGGGCCTGGTGATGTGCTTACCGCTACGACCAAGGAAGGCAAAACCTGGGAAAAAGAGGGTCGTCGATCCGGCAAGCTTAAATTCCGCGAAAGCATCACGGAATATCGAGATCAAAAAGGTGAGTTGGTGGTAACCGCCCGCTCTGTGGGTGTTCAAACCGAACGAGCTGTAGAGCAGTAGGAGACTGAGATGGCATTAAGTGCAAAACAATTAAGCGTAGGTGATACCCACTCAGAGGTTATCGTTGAAGATTTGAAGCGTACCCAGCTTGTTCAGTACGCAGGTGTTTCTGGCGACTATAATCCACTCCATAGTGATGAGGTTTTTGCAACGCAGGTTGCGGGTTATCCCACGGTATTTGCCCACGGCATGCTAACCATGGGTATGAAGGGAAAGATGCTGACGAATTACGTCGGTGATGGTCGCCTCACCAACTTTGGCGTGCGATTTTCCAAGCAGGTATGGCCCGGAGATGATCTGACCTCTACTGCGACGGTAACAGCGTTGCGTGAAGAGGCTGGGCAGCATTTTGTTGATCTGACGGTATCCACCAAAAACCAGAAGGGTGAAGAGGTGGTATCGGGAAGCGCATCCGCCAGAATTGACGGGTAACCTGATATAAGTCTGATTTTTTTGAAGATTGTTTATAAATCGCGGGTTTGAATACTGATCACCCGCTAATTTTTGTATTAATAAGTAGTAATGACAGGAGTAAGCATGGCAATTGTAATAATTGGCGCAGGACAGGCAGCAGGACAGGCAGCAGCCAGTCTGCGACAGGAAGGTAGTGACGAAGAGATCATCATTCTCGGTGATGAACCTCATATCCCGTATTCTCGACCACTTCTTTCAAAAGAGTACCTGGCGGGTCATGAAAGTGCTCGACTGTATTTGCGGGCTGAAAAATTCTATACCGATAAAAACGTCACCATGAGAACCAATACGCGCGCAGAAAAAATAGATACCGCGGCTAAAACGGTGACGATTGAAGGCGGAGAAGTTATTGAGTACAGCAACTTGCTTATCGCAACCGGTAGTCGTGCCAGAATTTTGAATATCAAAGGCAGTGATCTGGGCGGCATCTTCTATTTAAGAACCCTGGATGATGTAGACGCGATCAAAGACGCAATGGCCCCCGGGAAGAAAGTAGTGATTGTTGGTGGTGGTTATATTGGTCTTGAAGTGGCCTCTGTTGCTCAAACCAATGGTATGGACGTGACCGTGCTGGAGGCAGCAGATCGCATTTTGCAGCGTGTCACGACACCTGAAATGAGTGCATTTTATGACAACCTGCACACGAGTCGCGGAGTTAAAGTGCTCACAAACACCGGTGTTAGCGGTTTTGAAGGCGAAGGCACGGTTACCCACGTATGTTGTGGTGATGCCTCCATCGAAGCGGATATGGTTATTGTCGGGATCGGTATTATTGCCAACACTGAGTTGGCTTCGGAGGCTGGTATTGAATGCGATAACGGCATCACGGTAGATGAACGCTGCCGTACCTCTGCGGAACATGTGTACGCAGCGGGGGATTGCGCTAATCACCCTAACCCTATTCTGGGTCGCCGATTGCGACTGGAATCGGTGCCCAACGCAGCAGATCAGGCACGTGTAGTGGCGGCCAACATTATGGGTAAGGATAAAACATATGCGGCAGTTCCCTGGTTCTGGTCCGATCAGTATGATCTTAAATTGCAGATGGTTGGTTTTTCTGCAGATGGTGATACTCAGGTTGTGCGTGGTGACAAGTCGGAGAACAAATTTTCAGTTCTATATCTGAAAGATGGCGCACTAGTCGCTGTTGACGCAGTCAACTGTCCCGCTGACTTCATGGGAGGTAAGGCTTTATATGGGAAAAAACTGAATCAGGACGGGTTATCGAATCCTGATATCCCACTAAAAGACCTGGTGTTGTCTGAATAGGGCGAAATGTCGACAGGCTAAAGAAGAAATATTGACTGGGATCAATTTTTGCAAATTCCGGTCGATATATAATTTAGCCATTGTCGAATTGTCCTACCATCTTGCAATATGACGGAGAAGGCTGATAAAATTCAGTTCATGCCTCCTAAGAAGTGGGTTTGATGGGTGATAGCCAGCCTTATTTTTAAGTTGACTGGCATTTGGCAGAAATGTAATACCATGTTTTTATGAGTTAATAACTGCTAGGAAGATTTAATTATGAGCGTATCTAGAGACCAATATAACACCATGATGGGGCGTGACCCCTATAGCATTCCTCTTGAGGAATATGACATGAACCAGCCTGAGATATATCAAGCCAATGCTCAGGATAAATATTTTGAACGTCTTCGCAAAGAAGCTCCGGTTCATTACTGTAAAGACTCTGAAAACGGCCCATACTGGTCAGTTACGCGATATAAAGACATCATGGAGGTTGAGAGTAATCCCGAAATATACTCTTCAGAACCTACCATTGCGTTGGCGGATCCTGAAGAAGATTTTGATATTTCGATGTTTATTGCGATGGATGAGCCTAAGCATGGCGATCAGCGCAAGACGGTTCAGGATATCGTTGCACCGACTAGCTTAGCTAATCTAGAACCTGTTATTCGTGAGCGTATCGCTGGTATTCTCGATACCTTACCGGTTAACGAAACCTTTAACTGGGTTGATAAAGTTTCTATAGAGCTGACCGGCCAAATGTTGGCTACCCTGTTTGACTTCCCGTTTGAACAACGTCGTAAACTGACTTACTGGTCCGATGTAGCGACCTGTATTCCTGGTCCTGGTGAACTGGTTGAAACTAGAGAGCAGGGGCGCGATATTCTTCTTAACGAATGCCTGCCTGCATTCGTTGAACTATGGAATCAGCGTGTCAACGAGCCGCCTAAGGGTGACTTGATCTCTATGCTGGCGCACGGTAAAGAAACTCGTGATATGAACCCGATGGAATTCATGGGTAACCTGGTTTTGTTAATCGTTGGCGGTAACGATACCACCCGTAACTCACTTTCCGGCGGCGTGAATTTTTTGAATGAAAACCCTGATCAATATGCAAAATTGATGGCGGATCAGTCCTTGATTCCAAAGATGGTGCCAGAAATTATCCGTATGCAGACTCCGCTAAGCCTAATGCGTCGGACTGCGACTCGCGATACCGTTCTGGGTGGTCAAAATATCAAGAAAGGGGATAAGGTGGCAATCTGGTTTATCTCGGGCAACCGCGATGAAGAGATGATTGACAACCCATACGATTTCATTATTGATCGCGATCGACCTCGTCAGCATCTATCCTTCGGTTTCGGTATTCACCGCTGCATGGGTAACCGTTTGGCGGAAATGCAACTACGTGTAACGTGGGAAGAGATTCTCAAGCGTTTCGAGAAGGTTGAGGTGGTTGGTAAGCCTGAGCGTGCATACTCCGTGCTTGTGAGAGGTATAACTGATCTGCCTGTTCAGCTTCGCCCTATAGCGAAGTAGATATTTAATATCCGCGAGGATTAATACGGCGGGTATATTCCAAAGTAGGATATATCCGCTAATTTCTAAAGATGGTTAAGTAGAGATCGAGCGATAACATGACGAAAATTACTTTTGTAAAACACGATGGTGAAAAATTTGAAGTGGATGCTGAAAATGGTACCAGCGTAATGAATGCAGCGGTTGATAACCTGGTGCCAGGTATTGACGCGGATTGCGGTGGTGAATGTGCGTGTGCGACCTGTCACGTGTATGTTGACGAAACCTGGTTTCCCAAAACAGGAGGTACAAATGATGCTGAAGAAGCCATTATGAGTTTGAACCCTGATCGTCAGGAAACTTCTCGCCTATGTTGCCAGGTGCCGGTAACTGATGAAATGGAAGGATTGGTCGTGCGTTTGCCAGAGTTTCAGTTTTAGAGTACAAATAACAACCATTTTGGTTGTAGGATTTGAAGCGGCATGGATGTGAATCCTAATGCCGCTTTTTTCGTATGTGGAAGAAGGCATTTTATGGTTGGATTCCCAGACTTTTTTTTAACATAACCAGGAATATAATTATGAGCGTAGCTGAACGAGAATTTAATCACATGTTCGGTAAAGATCCGTACAGTATCCCTCTTGAGGGTTATGACGTATCTCAGCCTGAGCTATTTATGTCGGGAACTGAGCTTCCGTACTTCGAGCGATTGCGTAAAGAAGCGCCAGTTCATTATTGCAATGATTCTGAGAATGGCCCCTATTGGTCTGTGACTCGATACAAAGATATCATGGAAGTTGAAAGTAACCCTGCTGTATTCTCTTCAGAGCCGGGTATCACACTGGCTGATCCAGAGCCGGACTTTGATATTTCAATGTTTATCGCGATGGATGAACCTAAGCACGGCGACCAGCGCAAAACAGTTCAGGACATTGTTGCGCCGACTAGTCTTGCGAATTTAGAGCCGATTATCCGTGAGCGTATTGAGGGTATTCTTGATACCTTGCCTCTTAATGAAACCTTTGACTGGGTAGACAAAGTCTCTATAGAGCTGACTGGTCAAATGCTGGCTACATTGTTTGACTTCCCGTTTGAACAACGCCGAAAATTGACTTATTGGTCAGACGTCGCTACTACCATTCCCGGCCCTGACGCATTGATTCAGTCTATTGAAGAGCGCCAGAATATTTTGTTAACTGAGTGCCTTCCGGCCTTTACCGAGTTGTGGAACCAGCGTGTAAATGAGCCACCAAAAGGTGATCTGATCTCTATGCTGGCTCACGGCAAAGAGACTCGTGATATGGGCCCTATGGAGTTCATGGGTAACCTGATGCTGCTGATTATTGGTGGAAACGATACCACTCGTAATTCACTTTCAGGCGGTGTTTTATTCTTGAATCAGAACCCTGATCAATATGACAAGTTGCGCGCACATCCTGAACTGATTCCAAAAATGATCCCGGAGATCATTCGTTATCAGACACCGTTGACTCACATGCGTCGTACAGCAACTGAAGACTACACCCTTAACGGTCAGAACATTAAAAAAGGCGACAAAGTCGCGATGTGGTTCCTTTCAGGAAACCGTGACCCTGAAGCAATCGAGAACCCTGATGATTTTATTATTGATCGTGAACGACCTCGTCAGCATCTATCCTTTGGTTTCGGTATTCACCGCTGCATGGGTAACCGCCTGGCGGAAATGCAACTGCGTGTAACCTGGGAAGAGATTCTCAAGCGTTTTGAAAAAGTTGAAGTGGTTGGTGATCCGGTACGTAACTACTCACCTTTCGTGCGTGGTTATGCTGAGCTTCCTGTACAGCTTCGTCCTATAGCGAAGTAGGTATTTTTTCCGATAGGAATTACAAGACGGGCATGTTCTTTGTTAAGATATTGCCCGTCAATTAATAAAAATCGTTAACTGGAGTTAATTTAATAAAATGACCAAGATTACTTTTGTAAAACATGATGGCGAAAAATTTGAAGTAGATGCTGAGAATGGCACCAGCGTAATGAATGCAGCGGTTGATAACCTGGTTCCAGGTATTGATGCTGACTGTGGCGGTGAGTGTGCCTGTGCAACTTGTCACGTATATGTTGATGAAAGCTGGTTTAAAAAAGTTGGTGGGACCAATGACGCAGAAGAAGCGATCATGAGCCTTAACCCAGATCGCCAGGAAACTTCTCGTCTATGCTGTCAGGTGCCGGTGACAGACGAAATGGAAGGATTGGTAGTACGTTTGCCTGAGTTCCAATTTTAAGCTGTAGCTTAAAATAGACAGACTACAGGGTGGTGCTGATTTCAGAATTGGTACCACCCTTTTTTTTGTGCTGCACGAAAATTCCTTTCCCGTAGCAGGATGCTAATAAAGTTTCAGATCCAGTAGTCAACTGAGCTATAGGAAAGGCGGCACGTACTGTATATGGAAAGATTTTTGTTGTACCCCTTATGAAAACACGATGGCCCGCCTGGGTCAGCGCTGAATGGGTTTTCTAAAGTTCCCATTTCCTGATCGTTGGAAAGCCCTTCGATTGCACCCACCACAAAAATGCTAGCTACTCCCTTTGAATCCCTCTACGATGAATCTAGAAACCTAATCCAGTGGCCTGATCTGGCTGCAAGCACTCCGATAATTGAAATGATGGATAAGCCAGAACGCAGCAAATTTACCTTTGTCAGCTGCTGTTTGGATCTTCCTGTCTGAGTATATTCTTTATGGCCTTCTAGCTGTGATGACGCAGGTTGATAAATCCTCGGTATAACAGCGTTTTTTTTTATGCCTGTAGAAGAGGTGTAGTCAGGCTTAAGTGGTGTATAGTTACCTGCGATATAGGTGTTATAACTGTATATTTGATTTGAGTTAAATCGTACCTGTTGGTGATCAAATATTTGCCAACAACATATTCCACATAAGGAGAATTGTGATGAGTGCAGTAATGAACGAAGAGATTGATACAATGTTGGGGCAAGATCCTTATTCTGTCCCCTTAGCTGAAATTGACGTAGCGCAGCCCGCGCTATTTAAGGCCGATGCATTCTGGCCTTTCTTCGAACGGCTCCGTAAAGAAGATCCCGTGCATTACTGTGCTGAATCACAGTACGGACCCTATTGGTCGGTAACAAACTATAAAGACATCATGGAAGTTGAGAGTAATCCCGAAATCTATTCTTCTGCAGATGGCATCGGAATAGTCGAAATGAAAACGGAAGAGTTTCCGGTAACCATGTTTATCGCTATGGATGAACCAACACATGGGGATCAACGGAAAACAGTTCAAGGTGTAGTGGCACCGACCAATCTAGCGATGCTTGAACCGGTGATTCGTGAACGAGTAGCTACTATTCTTGACTCATTGCCGGTGGGTGAAACCTTTCACTGGGTTGATCTAGTTTCGATTGAGCTGACCACCCAAATGCTCGCAACCCTGTTTGATTTCCCCTTTGAAGATCGCCGTAAGCTAACCTGGTGGTCTGATGTCGCCACCACTACACCTGGTCCAGATGGACTTGTTGAGACTATTGAAGAGCGTCGAGCGGTATTGCTTGAATGTCTTGAGTCCTTTACTGGGCTTTGGAATGAACGCGTTAACGCACCGCCACAAAATGATTTGATCTCCATGCTGGCACATGGTGAATCTACGCGCAACATGCAACCCTACGAATTTCTAGGTAACTTGATGTTACTGATCGTAGGTGGAAACGACACTACTCGAAATTCATTGACCGGAGGCGTGTTATTTTTGAACGAGAACCCTGATCAGTATCAGAAGTTGCGTGAGCACCCTGAACTGATTCCGAAAATGATACCGGAGATTATTCGCTATCAGACTCCATTAACTCACATGCGCCGTACCGCCACGCAGGACACCGTTCTGCATGGCAAGCAGATTAAAAAGGGCGATAAAGTGGTGATGTGGTACGTTTCGGGCAATCGGGACAGTGATTCGATCGAAAATGCCGATGATTTTATTATCGATCGTGAAAAACCTCGCCAGCATCTATCCTTTGGTTTCGGTATTCATCGCTGCATGGGTAATCGCCTGGCTGAAATGCAGCTTAGAATTGTTTGGGAAGAGATTGCCAAGCGTTTTTCTAAAGTTGAGGTGGTGGGTGAGCCGGTTCGAAACAGTTCTACCTTCGTTAAAGGTTACACAGAATTGCCCGTCCGCGTGCATCCTCTGTGATATACAAACCGTAGAAAGTAAGATCCATCAATCCTTTTTAGGTATGGTTTTATGCCAATAGCCTAGAAAGGATTGAGATCCAACGTTGCATCGCAACAAGTTGGTACTTGAAATACTAAAAAATTAAGAAATAATGCTGCCGAATTTTGCCTCATCGGTAGATCTATAAAAATAATATTTCCGAGGTTTTCCCGATGAGCGCAGTCGCCCAAAAAAGTAATCCCATGATGGGTCGAGACCCCTATTCAATTCCGCTGGACGAATTTGATGTGGCTCAGGCCGACCTGTTTGAAAGTAACTCTTTCTGGCCCTTTTTTGAGCGGTTGAGAAACGAAGCCCCTGTTCACTATTGCAAAGGTTCTGAACATGGCCCTTATTGGTCGGTTACCAAATACAAAGACATTATGGAGGTTGAGAGTAATCCAGATGTCTATTCTTCCGCTCAGGGTATCTCCCTTTTAACCAGAGCGGTTGATAACCTTCAAACCTCCAGCTTCATTCGTATGGATGAGCCGGGCCACGGACAGCAGCGAAAAACGGTACAAGGGGTTGTGGCTCCCACTAATTTGGCATTGCTTGAACCGCTGATTCGAAGCCGCGTTTGTGGGATTCTGGATTCATTGCCCGTAGGTGAAACCTTTAACTGGGTTGACCGAGTGTCGATTGAACTCACAACCCAGATGCTCGCAACATTATTTGATTTTCCTTTTGAAGAACGCCATAAGCTGACATATTGGTCTGACGTTGCGACTTCTATGCCTGGCCCCGACGGCCTTGTTGGCTCCGATGAGGAGCGTGAAGAAGTGATGCTCGAATGCCTGGCTGCATTTACCGAGATCTGGAATGAGCGGGTAAATGAACCACCCCAGACTGACCTTATTTCGATGCTTGCCCATGGTGAAGCAACACGAAATATGAAACCAATGGAGTTTCTTGGCAATCTGATATTGCTGATTATTGGCGGCAACGATACTACCCGTAACTCGCTGTCTGGAGGCGTATTGGCCCTGAATCAGAATCCTGATCAGTATCAAAAACTACGTGAACATCCAGAACTGATTCCTAGGCTCGTGCCGGAAATTATTCGCTGGCAGACGCCGCTTACACATATGATGCGGGTTGCAACGTCAGACACCACACTCGGTGGCAAGCAGATTAAAAAAGGCGACAAGGTGGTGATGTGGTACGTCTCGGGAAACCGTGATGAAGAGATGGTCGACAGGGCCAATGAATTTATTATTGACCGTGAAAAACCACGACAACATCTCTCCTTTGGTTTTGGTATCCATCGTTGCATGGGCAATCGGTTGGCTGAAATGCAAATTCGTATCGCGTGGGAAGAGATACAGAAACGTTTTAGTTTCGTAGAAGTCGTAGGTGAGCCAGTCCGAAACCATTCAACCTTTATTAAAGGTTTTGCAGAGCTACCTGTAAGAGTTCATCCTGTGTAAATCGCAAACTACCTGCCTGTGCTCTGCATGCTGCTTAACGTAAACAGATGTTTCGGTATCAATAGAATCGGAAAATAAAAATAATATTTCGGAGAAATGATATGAGTAAAGTCACGGAAAGCTTGATAAAGCGATTTGAGGATGACCCAAGGAGCATGTATGGGAAGGATGCGTATGACATCGATATAAAGGACTATGATATTGCCCAGTCGACGCTATTTCATACCAACAGTTTTTGGCCGTTCTTTGATCGAATGCGTAAAGATGCTCCCGTGCACTATTGCCCTGAGGAAAACTCGATTGAAAACGAGGGCTACTGGTCCGTTACAAGATACAAAGACATCCTGGAAGTAGAGGCCAATCCCGCGCATTACTCATCTGCGGATGCAGGTGTCTCAATTCGACGTCGGCTTGAACAGGTTGATCGCCCTAGCTTTATAGCAATGGATGAGCCGGATCACGGCAGACAGCGCAAAGCAGTACAGGGTGTGGTGGCACCAACAAACCTGGCTATATTGGAACCTATTATTCGGGAACGATGTGCATCAATTCTCGATTCTTTACCTCTGAATGAAACCTTTAACTGGGTTGATAAAGTCTCGATTGAGCTAACTACTCAAATGTTGGCAACTCTATTTGATTTCCCATTTGAACAGCGCCGGAAACTCACTTACTGGTCAGATATTGCCACGTCTACCCCAGATATCGATGGCATGGTAGATTCTGATGCAGAGCGTGAACGTATTCTCTGGGAAGAGTGTTTACCTGCTTTTACCGAACTGTGGAATGAGCGGGTGAATAAGGAACCCAGCTTCGACCTCATCTCAATGTTGGCCCACGGTAAAGATACACGTGATATGGATCCCGCGACTTTTTTGGGGAACCTGACCCTGTTGATCGTAGGCGGGAACGATACGACCCGTAATTCAATTTCAGGAAGTGTGCTGGCATTGAATGAGTTTCCCGAGCAGTATGCGAAATTGCGTGCGAACCCAAGCCTTGTTGGGACCATGGTACCGGAAATTATTCGCTGGCAAACACCACTGACTCATATGGCGCGCACTGCGCTTTGTGATACGGTTCTGGATGGTCAGAAGATCAAAAAAGGTGACCGTGTAGTGATGTGGTATGTCTCGGGTAACCGGGATGAAACAATGATTGATAACCCCTACGAGTTTATTATTGATCGAGCAAAACCCCGCCAGCATCTCTCCTTTGGTTTTGGTATTCACCGCTGCATGGGTAACCGCCTGGCTGAAATGCAGCTGCGAGTGATATGGGAAGAAATTCTCAAACGTTTCGAGAAAATCGAAGTGGTTGGGGAGCCTGAGCGTAATAAATCTACCTTTATTAAAGGGTTTTCTGAGCTTCCGGTTCGTTTGCATCCTATTAAAAAATAGCAAATCTCCTTGCTATAAAAAGGGCCGGTCAGGTTTCTGTTTTGAGAAACCTGACCGGCCCTTTTTTGTGATGATTAAAAACTATTTTTGATCTGTGCGTTTACTGCTGGCTTTATCCCATGGAGACGGTTTTTGTTTAGCAGGAGCAGGAGCAGGAGCTTCTTCCAGCTGTGCATCTGCCGAACCACTTAAACGGATCTCCCAGCAATGATGGATTTTCTTATTGCGTTGGAAATCCGGATCAGTCAGTTGGTTCGAAATGTTTTTTATTTCGAACTCAGCCAACGCACCTTCATCCAGTTTAAAGCGTCGGAAATTATTTGAAAAAAGTAACACACCGCCTGGTGCCAATCTGGCACTGGCTGATTTGATCAGCGCAACATGATCCCGTTGAATATCGAGGGTATCCTCCATTTTTTTTGAGTTTGAAAAGGTGGGGGGATCCAGATAAATCAGATCAAACTGCTCGTTGTTTTGTTCCAGCCAAACTATACAGTCCGCGCGAATCACCTGATGCTGGCGGGTGTCAATGTCATTCAGCTGTAAATTATCGATAGCCCAGCTGCAATAACTGTGGGACATATCAACACTGACCGATTGCTCCGCACCGGCTTTTGCGGCGTAAACTGTCGCGGTAGCTGTATAACAAAACAGGTTCAAAAACCGATAGGGCCGATTTGTTTTACGAACCGAAATTAGTGTGGCCTGGTTTATCCGGTTAGCAATTTCATGGCGCATTGGCCGATGATCAAGAAATAGCCCTGTATCCAGGTAGTCATATAGATTTACCAAAAACTGGTGTTGGCCTTCCCGCACCGTAAAAAATTCATTTTTTTGTTCAAGGCGTTGATACTGGCTATCGCCCCGCTGTTTGGTGCGTTGTTTAACTGCAATCTCTTTCTGATCAATATCAAACAACGCCGCCACGGTTTTTACTGCACCCATCAGGCGTTTTTGTGCGGTTGCCGGCTCAATGGTTTTTGGTGCTGCATATTCCTGAATGCAGAAGGCATCCTCGTAACGATCAATCGCAAGGGAAAATTCCGGGATATCTGCATCGTAAATCCGATAGCAGTGGATATCGTTATTTTTTACCCATTTTGACAAATTGCGCTGATTTTTCTTGATGCGGTTAGCGAGTGAATCACAGAATTTCGGGATAGTTTTATCATCACGATTTGCCAATCGTTCCGCAGTCGTTTCATCCGAGCGCCGGTAATGAGCGAGTACACAGGGTATGGCGCCATTTTTCATTTTATTGGCGCGTTGCTGTTGAATGCGTATCTCGTGAACCAGTTCCGGGTTGCCTGAGAATACGCTGGCTCGCCAGCCCTGCATATCGGCTATCTTTTGGCCCAGTGCTCGATATAGCGGTACCAGCTCAGTTTGATCACCAATTCGTTCGCCGTAGGGAGGGTTGGTGACTAATAGTCCCTGACCCATATTCTGGAATTGAGAGGGGTCGAGATTCTCGATCGAACCCTGTTTGACCTGGATAAGCCCCTCAAGTCCAGCTGCTTTAATATTTCGTTTGGCGATAGCAATCATTTTCGGATCTTGATCGTAGCCGTAAATGATCGGTGTAATCGATTCAATGGTTTGTTGTTTTTCAGCTGCTATTTCCTGCTGTTGATGCCAGAGGTCCGGCTGATGGCCGGTCCAGTTTTCAAAGCCAAAGGATTCTCTTAACAGCCCCGGTGGGGCTTGAGTCAAGATAAGCCCTGCTTCGATCAACAGGGTTCCGGAACCGCACATCGGGTCCAGCAGGTATTCCAGCTCTAACTGTTTATCGGGCCACCGACAGCGCAACATGATCGCTGCTGCAAGATTTTCTTTTAGTGGGGCTGCTCCAGCCTGGTCGCGATAACCGCGACGATGCAGGCTGTCGCCGGTCAGATCCAGTCCAAGGGTTAGTCGATCTTTTTTGAGGTAGCCGGTAACACGAAGCTGCGGTGTTTTTGGGTCCACATCAGGGCGGTCGCCGGTTTGCGTACGGAACCGATCAACAACCCCATCCTTGATTCGAAGGCCTGCAAACATGCTGTTGCGGATCCAGTCTGCTTTGCCATTAAAGGTTACCGCAAAGGTGGTTCCGATCTGAAAATGTTGCTCCCAGGGCACAGATTCGGTGATGTTGTAGAGGTCGTCGCTAGTTAGACAATCTGCCTGAGCAAGCACCAATGTTAATCTGTTCGCCACTCGTGAACATAATAAAAACTGATACGCCTGGGCTAAATCAGAGCTGAAATAGACACCGCCGGGAGTAACCTTTGATTCATCAATGCCCAATAGTTCTAGTTCTGCAGTCAGCAGATCTTCAAGGCCAGGAACGGTGCTAGCAAAAAAATCAGTCATTTTTGGTTTGGGGAATATATAGAGTGGGGGAGGGCAGCCTATTCTACGCAACTCGGTGTGATATTGTTGCAAAAATGCCGGTGGTGATCATCATGGCTGTCTGTCATACAATAGACGCCATACAATCTACAATCATGCTCGTATTATAATTAACAACAAAATAGTGAACAGGATCGTCTAAATTGAGCAATCCATCAGGATCGGACAGCAAACTACCCAAAATATTAGTTACCAGCGGTGCGGTGATAACCCTTTGTTGGTTTTTGTTAGGTGGTTATTACATTACGATAGTAGTGGGTTGGCAGCAATTTATGTTTCAGCCGGCAGACTCCATGGGTGGTTTCCTGGAGGGCGGCTTTGCACCATTAGCCTTCCTATGGCTGGTGATCGGCTATTTTTTACAGCAGCAGGCGTTACAGGAAAATACCGTTGTATTGGCTGCTCAGGCAAAACAGTCCCACAGAGATAGCTTTATAAAAATGTCTGAGTTGGTAATGGGGCAGCTTGCGTTGGTCTCTGGATTTCTTTACGTCTCGAGCCAGGGTACACCCGGTAATAAAAAGCATACCGTTGAAGAGCAGGAAGAACTTTGGAGCCAGCTGAGTACGGGCCATCAAACAATATTTATTGTCCTTTTGATCAACCTTAGATTAGATGAAGACGGTAATACCTTGCCGGTACACGATATATATTTCGGCACCGAGATACGCCGTCGGCATACCACTACCTATATCAATACGTTTGAGAAACTGCTTCGACATGCAAAAGAAGTTGATCAGGATGAGATGATTCAGGAGTCTCTACTATTAGGCACGGCTCATGGGATACTCTATCGCGCTATGGTGGAGGTAAGGGATGGTTCTGAGCAGTAAAATTAGTTTTCAAGAGTTCATCGTTCATCCTGATGTAGGAAACTCAGCAAGAATTTATCTGGAATTTTCGGTCGAATTTTCTGTCTCGAACAACGTCTTTATTGGAAGTAGGTAAGATTGAGTAACAAAGACACAGTAATGGCAGGTAGTGATCTCCAGGCACCAGCGATTCCCAAAGATCAAATTTTGGTTGATGCAACTGAAATCGGGAAAGCGCTGGCTACTGTTGCCGACAATCGCGTGCAACTGGTAATAAAAATTGTTGATCGACATACTTCTTACGTGAGCGCGTTGGTCGACGTCGATGCGGAGCAGGGTGTTCTATACCTTGATGAGCTTTTACCAGAAAATGGTAACGTAGCACTTCGCAATGGTGAGACATTTTCGGTTCGTGCATTGTCCCGGGGTATTCCGGTGTTTTTCAGTGGTAATACCATTTTATCCGCAGAGGATGAAGATGGGCTGCTTACCTACAAGGTCGCATTTCCTCGTAAAATGATCTACCAGCAGCGGCGGCAGTTTTTTCGGATTGCCGTCGCGATGGCTCAAAATTGTGATGCTGTGTTGGAGCGATTCAGCCAGCAAGATCAGGAAATGGAGAAAACCCCCTTGATACGAGGCCGTGTGGTTGATTTAAGTCAGCGTGGAATGGGTCTACAGATTCTGGGTGAGCTCTCTTCTGAATTGGAAGTTGGGGAAGAGATTACAACCTGTGAAATCAGCTTGCCAGATTTTGATTACATTCGATGCCAGGCTGAGGTCCGCCATTGTGCTTATGATGAAGAGCACGATATCACCCACTGCGGGGTGAAATTTTGTGGGATGGATAAAGTACAGCAACGCAAGCTGGATAGATTTGTGCTTCACCTTCAGCGCGAAGCAAGAAAAAGTCCGAGCGGATAAAGGCTCTTCGGGCCGGATTTCAGTAGTTCCCGGCTACCCGGTTTTTCATGAAGCCCGGCCCCCGTATCAGATCTTTTGCTGTGCGGGACGTATGGCCCTCAACTACGATTAAACAGTAATCTTTGGCCCTTCCGATCAGAAATTATTTTGCCGTTCTGATACATCAACTCTCCATTTACAACCGTGCTATAGATGGCTGATTTGAAGGTATAACCATCAAATGGTGACCAACCGCATTTCGACAGTGTAGCTGCACGGTCAACAGTTTGCGGGGTATCAATGTCTACCAGCACCAGATCCGCCCAGTAACCCTCCCGAATATAACCACGCTCCTTGATTTGATACAGTTCCGCAACCGCGTGGCTGGTTTTCTCTACGATCAACTCAAGGCTAAACGTACCACTATGGTAATGCTCAAGCAGGCTCTGAAGGCTATGCTGGACCAATGGCAGCCCTGAAGGTGCTTTCATATAGTGAGGGTTTTGCTTCTCTTCCCAGGTGTGGGGGGCGTGATCCGTTGCGATCACATCGATGACGCCATTAACCACGGCCTGCTGCAGTGCAGCCTGATCCGTAGCTTTTTTGATCGCTGGGTTACATTTAATCAATGCACCTTTTTCTGCGTAATCTGCTTCATTAAAAAACAGATGGTGGCTGCAGGCTTCTGCGGTGATCTGTTTTTGCGCCAATGGTTTCTGATCAAAAAGCGCTAGCTCTTTTTCGGTGGTCAGATGCAGTACATGAAGCTTGGTACCAAAGCGTTGGGCTAGCTCAACTGCCATAGAGGAGGATTTATAGCAGGCTTCAGCGGAGCGGATGTCCGGGTGGAATTTAAACGGTATTTCATCACCATATCGTTGCTTGTAGATTATCTCGTTTTCGGTGATCATCGGTGTATCTTCACAATGAGCCGCGAGTAAAATTGGCGCGTGATCAAAAAGTTGTTCGAGAATTTTTGGGTCATCCACCAGCATGTTGCCCGTCGATGCCCCCATAAATACTTTGATACCGCAGCAGCTTTCCGGATCGAGCCCCTTGATCAGTTCCAGATTGTCGTTGGTAGCACCAAAATAGAATGAGAAGTTCGCTAGTGAACGGGTCGCGGCTAATCTGTATTTATCTTCAAGCACAGAATAGTTTGTGGTTTGAGGGTTGCAGTTCGGCATCTCCATAAAGCTGGTAATGCCACCCGCAACCGCTGCCGCTGATTCGTGCGCGATGTCACCCTTATGGGTCAGGCCCGGTTCACGAAAATGAACCTGGTCATCAATCAAACCTGGCAGCAAGTGCTTGCCGCTGGCATCGATATGCTGTTTGGTTTCGACATGCTGGAGGTCTTTGCCGATCTGCTCGATCCGGCCGTTGTTGATGACAACATCCATCTGCTCAATTTTGCCTTCGTTCACGACTTTTGCATTGCTTATCAATAACTGTTTCATGGCACAGATTCTATCCTGACGGTTTTAACTTAGGTATGCTTCTGGATCTTATCAAACTGGATCAAGAAAGTTCGTTATGTTTAAAGATTTCGAAAAACAATCGCTGGGTACGCAACTCAATCTGGATGAGGTGTTGGATGCGTTAACGTTTAACGATCAAGGATTGATTCCCTGTATTGCCCAGCAGTTTGATTCCGGTGAAGTGCTGATGATGGCCTGGATGAATCGTGAGGCGCTGGATGAAACCCTGAGCACTGGCCGGGTTTGTTACTGGTCACGTTCTCGCGGTAAGCTCTGGCGCAAGGGCGAATCTTCTGGGCAGGTGCAGCAATTGAATAAATTAAGGATCGATTGTGATGGCGATACGCTGTTGGCAATGGTCGATCAAACCGGCCCTGCCTGCCACACTGGTCGACGGAACTGCTTTTATCTTGAGGTAAACGGGCAATCGGTTGAAGTAGTTGCCGAGGTGCTGATTGATCCCGCTGATCTCTATAAAAAATAATCAGGTTGGGGTTTGTTTTCCGAATCAGGAAAGTGCGTCTCGCTCTTCCAGTGTTAATTGCCGAGCCTCGGATTCCAGCATTACAGGAATATCATCTCGAACAGGGTAGGCCAGGGCGCTGGCTTTGCAGATCAGCTCCTGCTTCTCTTTGTCATAGGTCAATGGTGCCTTGGTGACGGGGCAAACCAGAATTTCCAGTAATTTCGGATCGATCATTTTTCAGTGGCTCTTGGATTGGCTATGGCGAGGTTCAGCGGCAGGATAAAGGTTTGCACCTGTTTTTGAACCTGATTCGGTCGCTACTTTACTGCATGCCTTGCTCAAACGCTATCGTGCATTGACCACTACTTCCGAATCTTGCCAGCTTTAAAAATCAAAGCGGATGTTTTCCATCCAGTGCTTGCAAAAAACAGTGCTTTCAGTGACAATTCGCCGTCTTGCGAAGGCGGCCCTGAACACTGAATAGTGTTGCCAGGCTGAGGCTTGTTAAAGCCATTCCCAAGCATGTTTTCGATGGTGGCCCCTTTTGGTCCCCTCGCAACGATAGGTTGTGAACTCCGCCAGGCCCGGAAGGGAGCAACGGTAGCAATTGATTCGTGTGCCGGGGTGTGGCTG
>JAHRWD010000016.1 GCA_019090315.1 Pseudomonadales bacterium | reverse complement strand
TCTGGTACGTTTATTCATTGATCACCTGTTTTTTTATTGAGGTGATGTTATCACCTCTTATCAGGTGGCCAGATTTACTATGCCACTACAAGGACACGCGCACCGTTTAGCTTAAACGTCATGTGCAGAATAAACCGAGGTATATATGAATTTCTATAGCCCGATACCGATATTGAGAAGTTTTGACGAAGCTAAAGCAAAAGAGTTTTATGTTGACTTTCTGGGGTTCAGTATAGATTGGGAGCATCGCTTTGAAGAGAGCACTCCCCTATATATGCAAATATCGAAAGAGGGCTGTATTCTTCACCTTTCCGAACATCACGGCGATTCAAGTCCAGGCTCATCCTTGAGAATAACGACCAAGAATCTAGAGGGGTACCATAAAGAATTAATCGAGAAACGATACAAAAACGCAAGACCAGGAATTCAAGACATGCCTTGGGGTACTCGTGATATGGCTATTTCCGACCCATTCGGAAACAAAATTATTTTTAATGAAGAACAAGGCACATAATAAGATCGAGAGTAGAGAAAATGAGACTTAATAATCTGATTCCAATGTTGAATGTTAACGACATTAATAAAAGTTTAAGCTTTTACGAAGACGCTTTGGGCTTCAAAATAGTTAGTGATCCTAATGCAGTCGAAGAGTGGAGGTGGGCCACGATACGATCAGGAGAAACAGAATTAATGCTTTCTGAAACGGAAACTGATGCCGGGTTGGAGGCGCCAATAGATCCTCAAGAAAGTACAGAATGGCCATCAATTCTCTATTTCTATCCTGACAATGTTAATCATCTGCACGAGCATATAAAACAGTGCGGGCATTTACCTACGCCCCTAATTAATACTATTTATGGAATGAAAGAGTTCAGCATACAAGACCCTGACGGTCACATGCTAAGTTTCGGTGAAGGCTTTGTTGAATCTTCGAAAGGCACATAACAAGGCAAATTCACTCTGACGTGATCTTCCTACAGAGGACTTCCACCTCATTAGTTCATGCCCATGCTGGGCGTACACAAGCACCGGCACAATCGCACAGCGCAAAAAGCGCGCTGGGCTGGACTCGCTACACTACGTTTCGCTCGCCTGTGTGGTGAGCGTTATGAGTCAGAATTGCGGAGAATCAAGTATTGAATATCGGAATTTATATTTACGAAAACTCAGAGGTTTTAGACTTTTCTGGGCCGTTTGAGGTCTTTTCAACTGCTAGTAGATTATCTAACTCTACAGATATTTTTGATGTTTTTCTGATAGCAGAAGAAAAAAGGCCGGTTATTGCTAGAGGAGGCTATAGCGTAAATCCGCACTATAATTTCAGCGATCATCCTAAAATTGATGTTTTGATTGTGGTTGGTGGTATCCACACAGGAGAGCTGAAGAAGCCATCGGTATTAGATTGGATTTCTAGCGTAGAGAAAGGTGCACAACTTGTTTCATCTGTTTGTACCGGAGTATTCATGCTCGCCGAAGCAGGAATATTGTCAAACCATGACGTTACGACCCACTGGGAAGACATTGATGATCTCCAAAAATCCTATCCAAACCTAAATGTAGTTCGTTCGCAACGTTGGGTAGATGAAGGTAAATTCGTTACTTCGGGCGGTATTTCTGCTGGTATTGATATGAGCCTGCACTTGGTGTCACGGCTCATCAATTCAGAGTTGGCCGAAAAAACAGCTAAACAAATGGAGTTTGACTGGAGCAGGCGCTCATAACAAGCACCTGCAATCTGACCTCCGGTCACTGTCACCTTTTGTACAAACAACGCACAAAAAGTACCATTGGCCTACGGCAGTTGAGGCAGGCATTATATGCCCTAAGCATCTTATGAAATGAGATTCAGATTATATGAAACCGCTGGAGTTGGCTTCAAAATACCTAGATTTATTTTTCGGTGGTTCCAGTATTGAACCAATGATAGATTTGTTTCAACCAAATATGGTATTTGACGGGCCGTTTTTTCAAGGGCTGTCCGCTAGGGAATATGTTGATTCATTGAAAGCTGATCCACCTGGCAACTCGAGGTACGAAATCCTTAGAAGCTATGAAACTAAATCAAGCGCATGCGTTATTTATAAATTCAGTAAACCTGGCGTTACTACAACTATGGTGCAACAGTTTGAAGTTCGTGAAGGTAAAATATCTAAAATATTATTGGTTTTTGATACCGGAGTTTTCATACGGAACGGTGAATTCAACTCCAAAGCGCAGTCTGATTGAATGCTATTCGCACCCCTACGGCACAAGGCACAAGCGCGACCGACTTAGCCTGCGTTCATACAGGCTGTCCGACAGCCATGTCTAGCGCCCTATCAGCTTTGGTGGTACACGCGATCAACCTTAGATGGGCCACCATCTATTTGTACCAGGCTAGCGATTGAATCATTATCGTCGGCGATTCCGACAATAACTCCTGCAAAAAGCGTTGAAAGCTGATGACAGAACGTCACGAGCCAACCTTTACAAAAGAGTTAGTTCAGGTCACAGACCATGTCGTAGTATGATGCCCCTTTCAGCAAGAAGAATATCTCGCAAGATATTGATGCCATTTTTCAATTCATTCTAAACATAGCAGGATAATTATTTATGAGAACCCGTTTTCTATCCGTAGTCATCTTTTTATTGCTTAGCCTCCAGGTTACATCCACATGGGCTGATGAATACCTTGATACCGTTGCCACATTTAAGAAGGCTGGCGAAAGTGGTTCGTTTTTTAACCATAGTTACGGATATGCGGTATTTCCAACCGTTGGCAAAGGTGGGTTCTGGATAGGTGGTGCCTACGGCTCAGGCCGGGTATATAGATTAGGCAGCGCTATTGGTGATACAACCATGGCTCAGCTAAGCATCGGGTTTCAGCTCGGTGGGCAGGCTTTCAGCCAAATTATTTTCTTTAAAGACGAACGAGCCTTCACTGAATTTACTGAAGGAAATTTTGAATTTGCCGCTGATGCGGGAGTGGTAGCTGTTACTGCCGGTGCGAATGCCTCCGCATCGACAACCGGGGCCTCAGCGGGAGCAAGTGCGGGTAAAAACGATGCAACCACTGTTGGGCGATACCACAAAGGCATGGCCGTATTCACGATTGCTAAAGGCGGTCTGATGTATGAAGCAACTGTATCAGGTCAAAAATTCAGTTATCAGCCGTTGCGGTAGAGGAATACCGCGTCTACTAATGCCAGAACATCAACAACCAGCAATACTACCGGCGCAATTGGTGGACTACAGGGTGCAAAGACAACGGGAGCCTACAACAAAGGAATGGCAATTTTTACAGTAGCCAAAGGGGGCCTGACGTATGAGGCTACCATCGCTGGTCAGAAATTCAGCTATAAACCAAAGAAGTAAATAAACTCTCTCTTTGTTCAAAAAAAGCCCCTCCTCCTGAGGGGCTTATGCTATTACTTCAACTCATTTTTAAATAGCTGTGTTCGCTGGCCTTAAAA
Source organism: Pseudomonadales bacterium (assembly GCA_019090315.1). Lineage (GTDB taxonomy): Bacteria > Pseudomonadota > Gammaproteobacteria > Pseudomonadales > JAHRWD01 > JAHRWD01. The sequence continues at coordinate 23,062 of JAHRWD010000016.1, read as the reverse complement.
CGTAAAAACGCCACTGACTGAAAGCATTGACAGGTTTTTTACGGACTCAACATCAAAGTATTCAAACTCCCCGCGTACAGCAAAAGACCCAATCTGAAACTTTGCACCAATCCCGTAGGCTGGATCAGATCCATCATCCCCCCCAGCATCTCCTCCATAACTCACATCAGCATCCCAGTTAATCAGGCCGGCCTTTGCAAAAATACCAACAGGACCCAGATCAAACCCCACTAAACCAAATACATCAAACCCGGTAATTTCAACGCCTGCAGCGGTGTCATCCAGTAACCCGGAAGGGTTACCAAAGTTTACATAAGAAACCTCAGCAGCAATATCAAGAAACGGAACGAGCCCAAAATTATACCCACCAAAAACTTTATAGCTGGTATCGGACTCATCGAATGTATCTCCATCGCCATCGATCTCTACTGCCGTGTAACCAACACCACCACCGACATAAAAACCACTATCAGTGCCGGCATGAACCAGGGCTGGTGCAGTTAAGAAAACGGTAGCAAGACCAATAGGTAATATTCGAGATTTATCAAAAATCATAATAAAGTTCCTTTAAGTTTTATCATTTTGAACCACAGTTCCTAACCATAAATACAACAGGAAAAGTGTGGCGAAAAATCGTTCCTGTAAGCGCTCAAACCACGACGAGCTGCGATAGTATACAAAAAAATTTGCAGCAACACCTGATCAGGAGCAAGTACAGCAAAATCCATCCGATTAATGCATTTTAGAAACTCAATCTGTCATAACGTTGGGAAGGTTAAATGGTATACAGTTCTGATAAATAACCTGGATTACTTTAGGCAAAAACTGCTAAAAGAAAGAATAAGTAGATCCAAAAAAAATATTTTTAAATTCGGTCGTTCAAAAAATAGAATTAAACAAGCGCGACCGATTTTATCTGAACCCATAGGGCGTCACCTACGGAAATTTTCAGCTGTTCCAGGGATCGCTGAGTGATACGTGCCACCAACTTACTTTCTCCGATCGTGACCTGTACAAGACTCGCAGCAGGATCCGTGTCCGGGGCAATTTTAGCAACCGTTCCCGCCAGTACATTTTGAATGCTAGTGTCGCTGTGAGCCTGAAGTGCAAGACTTACATCCCTTGCCAACACACGAACCCGCACATGCGAACCTATTGCTACGCCATGATCACGTACCCAGAGTTCTCCCCCTGAAAATGCGACTCTGGCAAGGTGCCAACGGGTATCTCTGTCAACTACCTTTGCCTCAAGCACGACGCCCGCATCTTCACCCAGTTGAACCGGAAGATCGACACGTGCCAATACATCTTGCAGTGGTCCTGACGTGACCACCCTGCCCTTCTCAAGGATAACCAGATGATTCGCCAGTCGTGCTATTTCATCCGTAGAATGACTCACATATAAAACAGGGATATCGAGTTCTTTTCGAAGTTGATCAAGATAGGACAAGATCTCCTGTTTACGTGGTTGATCCAGTGCAGCCAATGGCTCATCCATCAGCAATAGTCGAGGATTAATCAGCAGTGCGCGCGCTATCGCCACCCGTTGCCGCTCCCCACCGGATAGCTGATCCGGGTACTGTTCTAATAGCGATTCTATCCCCAACAATGAAACGGCCTGATCAAAGGATACTCCGCCATCTTTTCTAGATAACTGCTTGCCAGCTCGCTTCATTGCGAACTGCAAATTGCCCTTCGCGCTCAAGTGGGGAAAAAGGCTGGCTTCCTGAAATACATAACCCAGCGGGCGTTTATGAGTGGGCAAAAAGCTATTTTTATCCTGCCAAATTTCACCCTCAATACTAAGTTCGCCATGCTGCGGTTTTTGTAACCCTGCGATACAACGAAGCAGTGTGGTCTTGCCTGAGCCTGAGGGACCAAAGATGGCGGTAATACCTGTGCCGGGAAGCTCGAGGTTCAAATCCAGACAAAAATTCGGGTACTGTGTCTTGAAACACACCTTGATGGCATTGGGGGTATTCACGTCGAAAAGGTTCTTTTGGATGCGCTGGGGAATAGGGTATACAGCGCCAACAGCACCAGAAATGAAAACAGCATAAGCGCCCCAGCCAACCAGTGCGCCTGACCATATTGCAGCGCCTCGACATGATCATACAGCTGCACAGAGACCACCTGGGTTTTACCAGGAATATTGCCACCAATCATCAGCACTACTCCGAACTCACCGACGGTATGAGCGAAACCCAAAATAGAGGCTGTAATAAAACCCGGTTTGGCGAGGGGAACCACCACAGTAAAAAATCGATCCAGCGGGCCGGCACTCAGTGTTGCAGCAACCTCTAACGGTCGTTCACCAATCGCTTCGATTGCATTCTGAATAGGCTGTACTACAAAGGGCATGGAATAGATAACCGATGCGATTACCAGGCCCCAGAAGGTAAAGGGCAAGATACCAATACCAAGATTCTGCGTGAGTTGACCGATCGGGCCGTTGGGGCCCATTGCGATCAGCAGATAGAACCCTAAAACCACTGGCGGCAATACCAGTGGTAGCGCGACGATGGCTGCAATTGGGCCTTTCCACTTTGAGCTGGTTCGAGCGAGCCACCAGGCGATGGGGGTTCCGACTAGCAGCAGTAACACGGTTACGGTGCTGGCCAAACGCAGGGTTAACCAGATAGCGCCAAGATCAGCTTCGGAAAACCCCATGATTACGCTTCAGACCAGACTATTTACAAACGGCCCTAATAACCCATCAATCCCAGCAGCTCTTTGGTTTTTTCTTCCATCAGCTTCTGGTCACCGCGGCTCTCAACATTAAGTCGAACCACCGGCTCAGTATTGGACATTCGCAGATTAAAACGCCATTCATCAAAGCTCATGCTGAGGCCATCGGTCAGATCTACATTGTCGCTATCGACCGTGTAGTGGTTCTGTACTTTTTCAATCACCGCCTTCGGATCTTCAATGGTTTTATTGATCTCGCCACTAACCGGGTATTTGGCCATACGATCCGCCACCAATGCGGAAAGCGGTTGACCTGATTTGGCGATCAACTCGATCACCAATAACCAAGGGATCATGCCGCTATCGCAGTAGGAGAAATCACGGAAATAGTGGTGGGCGCTCATCTCGCCGCCATATACCGCATCTTCGAGACGCATTCGTTCCTTAATAAAGGCATGGCCGGTTTTGCTTTGTACTGCCTGGCCATCAAACTGCTCAACGATATCGATGGTGTTCCAGGTTAGGCGTGGGTCATGCACTACTTTGCCACCGGGCTGTTTGGCCAAAAAAGCTTCCGCCAGTAGTCCGACAATGTAGTAACCCTCAATAAAAATACCGTTTTCATCGAAGAAAAAACAGCGATCAAAATCACCGTCCCAGGCGATACCAAGGTCTGCGTTATTGGCCTTAATCGCTTCAATGGTTGAGGTACGATTTTCGACCAACAAAGGGTTAGGAACACCGTGGGGGAAATTGCCATCGGCTTCGTGATGCAGCTTGATAAATTCGATTGGAAGTAGTGGTTCAAGCCTGTCGATCACCGCGCCCGCGCCACCATTACCGGCGTTTACCACAATGGTGAGGGGCTTGATCTCTTTAACATCCACATAGGAAAGCAGATGAGGAATATAGCGATCACGATGTTTCAGGGTGAAATATTCACCCTCTCGATCGCCTGATTCAAACTCATCTTTCTCTGCTAATTCTTTGATTTCATTTAATCCGGTATCGCCACTGATCGGCTTTGAAAGCTCCCGAACCAGTTTCATACCGTTGTAATCTTTCGGGTTATGGCTGGCGGTTACGACGATGCCGCCATCAAATTCATAATCGAAGGTCGCGAAGTAAACCTCTTCAGTTCCACATTCGCCGATGTCGTATACGTCCACCCCAGAATCCATCAAACCCTTAACCAGGGCTTCGCAGATAGAGACACTGGTGAGACGAATATCGTGCCCAACCACTACTTTTTCCGGCCTAAGAAATTGCGCATAGGCACGCCCGATTCGGTAGGCGATATCTTCATTTAGCTGATCCGGAACACGACCACGAATATCATAGGCTTTAAAACAGGTGAGTTCGTTACTCATTTTTTACTCCAAATTTCGCTGGGGACTTCTTATTGTTTTGAGCTATATCACTCTATCCATGTCGCTATGACTTGTAGACTTCGTTGTAATAGAAATTGGTGGCCTCCACGAAGCCATCCATACTACCGCAATCAAAACGTTTGCCCTTAAATTTATACGCTAAAACGCCCTTTCCCTCTCCACCACCACGAGCCTGGGTCAAAAGTGCGTCGGTAATTTGAATCTCATTATTTTTACCCGGCGGTGTATTTTCAATGATTTCAAAAATATCCGGGGTTAGCAGATATCGGCCGATGATCGCCAAATTGCTCGGCGCATCTTCAGGCTTTGGTTTTTCAACCATATCGGTAATTCGGTACAAACCTTCTTCAATTGGTTCCCCTGCAATCACACCATATTTTTCAGTTTGATCCATCGGTACTTCTTCAATTGCAACAATACTGCATTGGTGTTTTTTATACAGCTCAACCATTTGAGCCAGTACTTCCTGATCTTCGTTATAACAAAGATCATCCACCAAAATCACTCCAAAGGGTTCGTTACCAATCAGTGATTTACCTTTCAAAATAGCGTGACCCAAACCCTTCATTTCAACCTGGCGGGTATAGCCAAAGGAGCAGCGGTCCATCACTTCACGAATACCGGCAAGATAATCCTCTTTGCTGCTACCGTTAATTTGATCTTCCAGCTCGTAGTTGCGATCAAAATGGTTTTCAATCGCACTTTTTCCCCGCCCGGTTACAAAAACCGCATCGGTTATACCGGCATCAATCGCTTCCTCTACACCATATTGCACCAGCGGTTTGTCAACGATCGGCAACATCTCTTTCGGTACTGCTTTGGTTGCGGGCAAAAAGCGTGTGCCATATCCGGCAACCGGGAATAAACATTTAGTAATCATTCAGAAATCCATTTGTGCTGTCGAAATGATTCGACGATTCAGTTTTTACTTATCTAGTTCTACGCATTTTTGTTGCCATGCATATGCCGTTTTTACAATAAATTCGAGATCGTCATACTGGGGTTTCCAGTCTAAGGTATCGAGTATTTTTGAGTTATCAGAGATCAGCTGTGCAGGGTCCCCTGCTCTACGTGGTTCGAGTGTAACCGGAAAATCAACACCACTGACCCGTTTTACCGTTTCAATCACTTCAGTCACGCTAGCACCATGACCATAACCACAATTCAATACGGTGGACTGCCCGCCCTTCTCTAAATAATCGAGCCCCGCCAGGTGGGCGCTGGCTAAATCCTCGACGTGAATATAGTCACGAATACAGGTGCCATCTTCTGTGGGGTAATCGGTGCCAAAAACCGCCATGCCATCCCGCTGTCCCAGTGCCGCTTCGGTGGCGACTTTAATCAAATGAGTAGCTTTTGGTGTTGATTGGCCAATACGTGCCTGCGGGTCTGCGCCTGCTACGTTAAAGTAACGCAAAATCACATAATTCAGATCGGAAGCAGCAGCATAATCCATGATCATCTGCTCGCTCATGCGCTTGGATGCACCGTACGGGTTAATCGGTAACAGGGGCGATTGTTCGTTTACAACCGCAACATCTGGCTCGCCATACACCGCAGCGGTTGAGGAAAAAATCAGATATTTTGGTGAGAATTTTTTACAGGTTTCAAGCAGATTAAGTACATTTGCGGTGTTGTTACGGTAGTATTTAAGCGGCAATTCCACCGACTCTGGCACGACAATATTGGCTGCAAAATGCAGCACGGCTTTAAATTGATGCTTTTCAAACAGCTGCTCTAATAAGGCCTGATCTGCAAGATCACCCACCACCAGCTCACCGTATAAAATAGCCCGTTCAAAACCGGTAGACAGATTATCCAGCACCACAATATCGTGGCCCTGCTCACCAAGCTGCCGGGTCACATGGCTGCCAATATAACCTGCTCCACCCGTTACCAATACTTTCATTTATACATCCTTTCTAACATCTGATTTATCGTCTCATTTTTAGTTACCGTACCTGTTTTGGCCATCTATTCAGTATGGCAAATCAGAGTATATTCGCCAGCTCAATAAACTGATCTTCATCGAGAATTTTGACACCCAGTGCCTCGGCCTTAGCGAGCTTTGAGCCAGCTTTTTCACCTGCTAATAGATAATCTGTTTTTGCAGATACACTACCACTCACTTTGCCACCCAATGATTCGATTTTCTGTTTGGCATCTTCTCGGCTCATCTGCTCCAGCTTACCGGTCACAACAAAAACAAGACCGTTAAACACACCTTCGCTGACCACTGACACTTCAATATCTGGCCAAACTATACCTGCTGCAAGTAACCCTTCGATGACAGCACGATTATGGCTATCGTGAAAAAAATGCGTAATGTGAGCTGCTACGATGGGGCCAATCTCAGGGGTTTGCTCCAGTGATTCCTGATCTGCATTTTGAATCGCATCAAGGGTACCAAACTGATTTGCCAACTGCTTGGCAGTGGTTTCACCGACTTCTCGAATACCGAGGCCAAATATAAATTTTGGTAATGTAGTTTGCTTGCTAGCTTCGATCGCAGCGGTCAACTTATTGGCAGACTTCTCGCCAAACCCTTCTAGCTCTACTAGCTGTTCGCTCTTTAGCTGATAAAGATCAGCAATGCTTTGGAGCAGATCAAGAGCACACAATTGCTCGACAATTTTATCCCCCAACCCCTGGATATCCAATGCCTTGCGGGATGCAAAATGTTTAATCGATTCTTTACGTTGTGCAGCGCAATAGAGTCCGGCGTTACATCGGTAGATAATGCCCTCTTCATCCCGCAATACTTCAGATTCACAGATCGGACATTTGTCAGGCATTGTGATTTCTGTTGTGACTGAAGGCCTGCGTTCCTTCACCACCTGCACCACCTTGGGAATTACATCCCCAGCTCTCCGTACAATCACACTATCACCAATGTGAAGGTCGAGACGTTTGATCTCATCCATATTATGCAACGTTGCGTTGCTGATCGTTACACCACCGACAAAAACCGGCTCAAGCCTTGCCACTGGTGTAATTGCACCGGTTCGACCAACCTGAAATTCAACATCTAACAAGGTAGTGAGTTCTTCCTGCGCTGGGAATTTATGGGCGGTAGCCCAGCGCGGCGCTCGGGATATAAAACCGACCTGGTCCTGCAGTTCGATGGAGTTAAGTTTGTACACCACTCCATCAATTTCATAGGGCAGATCATCTCGTTTTTTACCAATTTCTTCGTAGTAAGCCTGACACTCAGCCACGCCCTGCACTTTTTTGATTTCAGGATTTGTACGTAACCCCCATTGGTGAAGCTGCATAAGCCTTTGGTAATGGGTATCAGCCAGTTCACCATCTTCAAACCAACCTGCGGCATACACATATATTTCAAGGTTTCGTTTAGCCGTTATCCTCGGATCAAGTTGACGAAGGCTACCGGATGCTGCATTGCGCGGATTAACGAAGGGTTTTTGGTCGTGCTTGAGCGCATCGGCGTTTATTGCTTCAAAGGTGCTTTTGGCGATAAACAGTTCGCCTCTGACTTCAAGGGTTTGTGGATACCCGTCGCCCTGAAGCTGCAATGGAATTGTCGAAATCGTACGGACGTTTTGGGTAATATCTTCACCCTGGGAACCATCACCCCGGGTAGCACCACGAACCAGTTTTCCATCTCTATACAACAGGCTTACCGCAACCCCATCGAGCTTGGGTTCACAAACATATTCAAGCGACTCCATTGATCGTTCAGAATCCTGCTTGCCAAGACGATCTTGCACGCGCTGATCAAAATCAATCAAATCCTGCTCGGTAAAGACATTACCGAGGGATAACATTGGCTGTTCGTGCTGAACTTCAGAGAAGGCCGTGAGAGGGGTAGAACCGACCCGTTGGGTCGGTGATTCGGATGTAATGAGTTGTGGATATTGATGCTCAAGATCCTGTAGCTCCTGCATCAGCCGGTCATATTCGGCATCGGGCACTTCAATCTGATCACGAATATAGTAGAGATAATTGTGATGATCGATCTGCTGGCATAACTCAGCAACACGCTTTTCCGCGGAATCAGCAGTCATGCGCTAGGAAACCCCAGGTGCCGTTCACGATTCAGGCGGGGTGCTGCAGTTTAAAATCCCGCACCTTTTGTCTTAGGTGCTCCAGAATCTGGGTGTTAAGCGGGTTGCGACCACTATCAAGCCACTCGGCCTGCAGTTCAATTTTTAGAATTTCAGCCAGCTTGATCATTTCATCTATTGCAACCACAGGGTCATCCGGACCCGGCAGGGTGAAGAACAGCGTCAGGCCCGAAACATCGAAACCTTCCTTGCTTTCGATATCAAAGGTTCCCGGTTCGCGACTGTTGGCAAGGCTAAACAGTGGAGTACTGGCGATGTTGCGATCATCCTGCCGATGAAAAATCCCCATTTCACCAAACTTCATACCATTGTCTTTGAGTAGTGGTATCAGCTGTTGGCTGGTAACGGCTTCGCTAGCGGGAACCTCAATGTGAATCACAACAATCTCTTCAATTTCGTTTGATTGTTTTGCTTTTTTTGGAGGCGGAAGATCATCTTTGGTGGCGAACAGTGCATATGAAAAATCGAGCTGTTTTTGAGTAACAGGTTTTGCTTTTAGTGCAGATTTTTTCTTTGTTTTTACCGGTTTATCTTCGATTACGGAATCCATCTCCTGGGACGGGTTTTCAACAGGGCTTTCATCAACCAACGGCATTTCTGAAGTCAACACACTGGCCTCAACCGCTGAATCACTGTCCTGTGCTGAAGCGCTGATTATCACCTCATCAACTGATGATTGAATATCGACAAAAACTTCAGCTTCGGCTTCTTGCTCTAAACCATTGTCCGCATCGGGTTCCGGGCTGGATATAAATGGCTCGGCTCGCACTACCCGTGCACCGCCATTTGGCAGTTCGCCACGCAGTAACGCTACTTCATCACGCGCATCAAATTCATTTTCGGGCTGTTCACCCTTTACTTTCAGCCGGACTTTTTGTTTCCAGTTACTGTTCATTCGGCGTAGGCCATCCACCAGAACCAGCAGCAGAATCAGTCCGCCGATAATATACAACCAGTCTAAAAAGCTCATTGTTGCTTCATCCTTTTATCCAAGCCTTCTTCTTTCAATGTTTTCATTTATGCGGTCGCCATCGCAACCGCTTCATCAACATCAACGGTTACCAGCCGAGATACACCCGGTTCATGCATTGTAACCCCTAACAGCTGGTGGGCCATCTCCATCGAAATTTTGTTATGGGTAATGTAGATAAACTGAATGGTGCTCGACATCTCCTCAAGCAAGCGGGCATATCGCGCGGTATTGGCATCATCCAGCGGTGCATCAACTTCGTCCAGCATACAAAATGGTGATGGGTTCAACTGGAAAATCGCAAAAATCAGTGATATCGCAGTAAGCGCCTTTTCACCACCAGACAGTAGGTGAATGGTACTGTTGCGCTTGCCCGGTGGTCGTGCGGTAATGGTTACACCGGTATCTAGCAGGTCTTCCCCTGTCATCTCTAACTGGGCATAGCCGCCACCAAATACTTTCGGGAAAAGCACCTGGAACTTCTGATTAACCTCATCAAAGCACTCTTTGAATTTACCTCTGGTTTCACGATCAATTTTTCGCATTGCTTCTTCCAGCGTTGCTAGCGCTTCATGTAAATCATCCTGTTGTTCGATCAGATAATTACAACGTTCGGAGACCGCTTTGTGTTCTTCGATCGCAGCCAGATTGATCGCGCCTAAACGTTGTATGCGACGTTCCAGTGTATCCAGCGATTCCTGCAACACACTTTGATCAACTCCCTCAGGAATGGTCTGATAGGTTTCCATAGGCCGAAAGCCCAGCTGTTCTATCTGTTCAACCAGCGTTGCGGCTTTGACTTTGACCTCCTGACTACCTACCCGAAGTGTTTCAAGGCTGCCCCTCAGGGCCTGTACACGCTGGTCATTATCGGCACGTTGGGTTTCCGCGTTGCGAAGCGTATTGTCCGCTTCATTCATTTTTTCACGTGCTTCCTGCAGTTGTTTATCCACTTCCAGACGCTTTTCAAGCAGCTCTTCAAGTTCAAACTTTAGCTCTTCAAGAGGTTCTGAAGCTTCCGACAGCTCAGCCCGAAGTGTTTCAAGCCGTTGCTGATCAGATTCCCACTGTTGCTGAAGCCGGCTGAGGGTATCCCGGGTAAACTGCAATGAAGTTTCCAGTGTTTTCTTTTCCAACAAGAGATTCAGGTATTGCTCTTTGCTCTCTCGCTCTTCCCTGCGAGTTTGATTCAGCTGTTCCTGGAGCAGCTCTTTTTTCTGTCGCAGCTCTGTGCGGGCCTGGTCATTTTCTGCCATCTCATCAAGCCTGGATTGCAGCCTCAGCCGTGATGAGCTAACCCCCTGCTGTTGCTCTTCCAGCTCTTCCCGAAATTCAAGCATCTCGGCCGCGATCCGTTGCTGGCGATCGAGGGCTTGCTCGCGCCGTGCTTTCAGTCGCTCAATATCCGCTTTTAACTGTAAGCTTTGACGCTCAATCTGCTGGTTTTGGCTGCGGGTTTTTTCTCGCTGCTGCTCGGATTCTTTTAGTGTTACCAGCCCGCTATCAAGGGTTTGCTGAACCTGATCAATTCCAGTGGCGAGTTCCAGAATAATACTTTCTAATTGCGTTATCTCTTTTCCCCGTTGCAACATCCCCATTTTGGGATCATTTCGTTTGACGATGCGTAACCAGTTTGCACCCAACCAGATGCCATCCCTGGTCACGATTGATTGACCTCTACTCAGGTTTTCCCGTAACGCAAAGGCCTGATCAATATCCTCAACAGCAAATACGCCCTCAAGAAGCTCACCAAGATCCCAGTCGGAATTCACCTGATCAATCAGAAGTGGTGCCGAAGAGGCTGGGGCAATCGCGTCAGTTCTGGTATCTTTTTCAAGCAATACCACAGAAAAGGAATCAACCTCGGAATAACTATCGCGGTACTGTTTGGCATCCTCAATACAGAGCCCCTGAAGCTGATCGCCAAGTACCACTTCCAACGCGATATCCCAGCCATCCTGTACTTCTATTTTGCTGAACAGACGATCGACATCGGCCAGCTTATTGCGCTCTAGCCAATGCTGAAAACCTTCACCGACATCCTGTAGTGCGGATTCCTGAAGCACCTGAAGGGATTTCAGATGCCCTTTGGCATCCTGAAGCTGGCCACGTTGGCGATCAAGGTCGCTATAATTTTGGCGATTGCTATCTTGCTGGAATTTCACCTCATCGGTGAGTTGCTCAAGCAGCTCACGATATTGTTCCGATTCCATATCCAGTCCCATCACCTGATCCTGCAGCTCTTCAATGGCCTGCTGCTCAGGTGCCAGCTGTAGCTGCTCGAGCTCCTGGGTGAGCTTGTTGGACTGGCTGGTAAGGCGTTCAATTCGCTGTTCTGAATACTGTATCTGGGATTTTTCTACCTCGGCAAGGCGAGCTGGCTCAGCTGCTGTCTCCTGAAACTGGTCCCACTCATGCTGCCAGTCGGTATACGCGACCTCCTGTTCTGACAGCGCCGCACTGTGCTCCACTGATATCGTTGTTAGCTGCTCGATGCGTGGGGCAATTTGCTGAGACTCGGATTCAAGTCGGGTCAGCTTGTTTCTGTTCTGGTCGAGGTCCTGCTGGCTTCTGTGAATACTCGAATCCAGCTCGGGAATATCCCTCTGTAAATTTTCTATGCGTTCCTTTTGATGGCTGATGCTTTGTTCACGGCGGCTAATTTCATTGCCCCACCGATAGAACTGCTCCTGAACTTGATCACGTTTTTCAGCGTTGGTATCACGGTTTACCCGGCTTTGCTCGATCTCAAGATCAAGCCGTGCGGTATTGGCATTCGATTCTTCGAGCCGAACCTCTTCTTCCTGAATACGCTCACCAAAAACACTGAACTGCTCAACAAATTCCTGCCATCGGCAACTCATTAACTGGGCTTTTTGTTGCCGTTCCTGCTCGCGATACTCTTTGTATTTTTCCGCGGATTTGGCCTGACGATCCAGATGTCGGGCCTGCTTTTCCAGCTCTTCGGAAAGATCTTTTACCCGGTCAAGATTTTCTACCGTATGCCGCATACGGTTTGCTGTTTCTTTTCGGCGCTCTTTGTACTTTGAGATGCCCGCGGCTTCTTCGAGATAAACCCTCAGTTCTGCCGGTTTCGCTTCGATAATATTGGAGATCATGCCCTGCTCGATAATCGAGTAGCTGCGGGGACCTAAACCGGTACCCAGAAAAATATCGACAATATCCCGACGACGACAGCGTGTGCCATTGAGGTAATAGACAGATTGTCCTTCCCGGGTCAGTTTTCGTTTGATCGATATTTCGGCGTACTGGGCGTACTCGCCTGTCAGGGTAGTTTCAGTATTATCAAATATCAGCTCGATAGTGCACTGACCAACGGGCTTACGTGCGGTAGAACCGTTGAAGATCACATCGGTCATTGACTCGCCACGTAGCTGCTTGGCGGAGCTTTCGCCCATCACCCATCGTACGGCATCAATAATATTGGATTTACCGCAGCCATTCGGTCCGACAACGGCAGATAGATCATAGGGGAAGTGTACGGTGGTGGGATCAACAAAAGACTTGAATCCTGCGAGTTTTATTGTCTTTAGACGCATAATTCAAAAACGCTTATAGAAACCGCTTACGGTAGTTATTGGAAGCAAAAGCACTAGCAATCCGACAAGGTTGTATTGTTGGAGCACTCACCTTTCGACACCACTTCAGTATTGCTACATCTTATCGAAAACAGCGGAAAATCACTACCGGCTGGGGTGATACAAACAGAAATTAATGATCAAAAAAGGAACTGATCAGAAACACTCTACCAGCAATTCTACGAGGGGATACAAACTAACCGGCTACCTGCTCTTCTGAAGAACGTATTGCAGCAATTGCCAAATCACGTTGATTGGCATAATAGTCAATTACCACTTTTTTGATATTACTCATATCACGCAGGCGAACGCCATCAATGATTTTATTATTAAAGTCCATGCTCTCTTCCATCGAATACTGGTTTACCGTATCGGCCAGGTGACGTGTACGCAAGGCAACTGGCGCGAGATTGTGGAGTATCTCTTCAAGGTAGGTATTTTTAACCAGGGGGTTGGCTTGCAAGCCAAATTTAAAGGTCATGCTGAAAAACTCTTTCTCATCCCTGCTTTTTACCAGCTCTTCCATGTTGCGCGCCATCTCCATAAACGGCTTAAGGTCATCCCCATCCCAGATACTGGCAACCTTTTGCGCAAGTAATACATAAAGCACAATCACTACTTCATAAAAGTTTTCAACATGCTGCACGGTGAGCGTGGATACCACTGCACCACGACGGGGAATGATATCGATCAGGTGGCGGCTCTCCAGTATAAGCAGTGCTTCACGAACGGAGCCACGACTGACTTCAAGTTGCTTGGCGTATTTTTGTTCCTGAATGCGCTCGTGATCTTTCAACTCACCGGTAATAATTTGCTGACCTATAAAGTCCGCAATTTGCTCCGCGAGGCTGATTGAAGCTTCAAAAGCCATAAATTTACCACTCTGGACAGGGCCGGCGACATCAAGGGACTGACATCGATCGGATTGTCTATTGTAAGACAAAAAAACAATGAGCGCTATGAAAACCATCCATAGGGAGGCTGGATGGGCTATTTTAGAAAATAGAAGTATTTTCAGGCCAGATCGATTGATTTAGCTAAAAAGCTAAGCTTCACACCACTAACCACAGCATGGCATATATGAAGAGACCCATCAGATGTAGGCTGACGGGAAAGGGATACAAATTTCGGTGCGTGCAAATATTCCAATACTAGCGGAAATCAGGGTAGACGCACCTCAGCTCGAAAGCACTATGCAACCACCGCCTTTCTTACCGGTGGCTTCATCGTCAAAATTGCGATCGCAGCGCAGCAGCCCAACCCGAGAATCATATAGAAGGGCAAGTCATAGCTACCCAGCTTGTCGTAGGCATAACCCGCCAAGATAGGCCCTGAGGCGGTAAGAACCGTATAGCACAAGCCCTGTAGTGCAAAAATCTTGGCATAGTTTTCAGCACCAAAATAGTTTGCGATAACTGTGGTAAATGCAACCAGATACAGGCCAAAGCCCAATCCAAACAGGATTGAGAACAGGTACACCAGGAAATCTTGATTCGCATTAATCAGTACAAATACGCCCAGAAGCTCCAGTATCAAACCAGAAAACATCAACAATCGCGGATCAATTCGCTCACCGAGCGCGCCACCAGAAAAGCGACCGACCGTATTCACCAGCCCAACAATGCCCAGGGCTCCCGCAGCGACAATTTGAGAAACACCGAGATCGGTAAGATGCAGAATAACCTGGCTAGTGACCACCGTGTTGCCCGTCATCGCAATCCAGGATGCGAACAACATTAACCAGAATGCACGCGTCTTGAATGCTTCTTTATGGGTCCAGTTGGTTGTGGATTTATAGACTTTTACTGGTTTTTCAGGTGCTCCAGTACTCGCAACAACGGCATTCGGATCCACTCCGTCAACGAATTGCCCCACCACGATCGGGCGTTCCCGGATGATTAAAAACCCGAATATGCCTACTACCGCTCCAATTGCCCCTACACATATCCAGACCGTACGCCAATCACCAGTCGAAGAGATCAGCCCAGAAAATAGTGGTGCAAAAACAAATGCGCCAAGCCCACCGCAGGCCATAAATATACCCATCGACAGAGATCTTCGGCGACTAAACCACTGTGCGATTAGATGTCCGCCCGGCACCACAGACGACATTGAAAGGCCAACTCCAAGCACGAATGAGCCAACATAAAAAGATAAAATCGAACCGGAAAAGTACAACAACGTACAAGCCAGTACAATCGTCCCGCCACCCAGCAACAGTGTTCGTTGAGTTTTGATTTTACTGATTAAAATTGCGATGACCGGTGCATTCAACCCAAAGGTCAACATCATAATCGAGTATCCAAGGGATGCCTCGGTACGGCTCCAGCCCTGCGCCTCAATCATGGCAGGCATCACCACGCTAAAGCCGTAAAAGCCGCCACCAACTACTGCGAAGTAACAAACGCTGACGAACGCCAACACAATCCAGCCGTAAAACACAGAAAACCCTCTAATCAGGAATAGAATTCGTTCGGAAGCGACAGAACTTGTCAGTAGGCATCAACAAGTGGATGACCAAATTTAGCGAAACCATTTCATAACCGTGAAGAGCTCAATGCCTTGAATGCGACAACAAGGTGCCGCGGGCATAGTTTTCACAAGTGACGAAGAAAAACGAAAGTGATCGAGAGGTTATAGCCAACCCCCCAAAAAAGCGCGTGAATTATAGCCTAATTCAATCGCTTTTTGAATGGTTTGAGAAAACCCATTGTTCGCCCGACCATGAAGCAAACACCCCAAAGCAGCATGACACAGCATTTCGACGTTAACGGCACCATTTCATGCGCCAAGCATGAAGGTAACAGGCCCATCATTGATCAACTGAACCTTCATGTCCGCGCCATAACAACCGGTTGAGATTTGTGGATGCTGAGTTTTTGCCTGGCTGATAAAGTAGTTGTAGAGCAGTTCACCCTCGGCAGCCGGTGCTGCGGATGAAAACCCGGGACGTAATCCTTTACCGGTAGCAGCAACCAGGGTGAACTGGGAGACAATCAAAAGGCCGCCTTGAATCTGTGTCAAACTCAGGTTCATCCGGTCGCTATCATCGGGGAATACACGATAACCCAATATTTTTTTCAGCAGCTTGTCGGCATCGTTTTTTTTGTCGTTTTTTTCAATACCGAGGAACAGCAATATGCCGCGGTCGATTTCGCCAACGATCTGATCATCCACGGTTACCGATGCATGATTTACCCGTTGAATCAGCCCCTTCATTAGAAACTCAAATCAACTCACGGTGTCGAATTGCTTACTGAATTCATCGGTAGCACGAATCAACGCATCTATGATCCCCTTCTCGGATGCGGCATGGCCTGCATCTCGAATAATATGCAGCTCTGAATCAGGCCATCTATTCTGGAGATCAACCGCATTATCCAATGGACAAACCATATCGTAACGACCATGGATCATTATCCCAGGAATACCCGCTAGCATGTCTGCGTTATCGAGAATTTGATTGGATTCAAGAAAGGTATTTTGGCTAAAAAAATGGCTTTCGATTAACGCTAAAGCAAGTGCTACATTTGGCTTCGAAAAGCGACGGACAATCTCTGGCTGGGGTCGTAACCCTGAACACTCAGCCTCCCATATTGACCACGCTTTGGCGGCACCCATTCTGGCCAGCTCATTTGAGCTATTGAATCTCTTTTTATAAGCCTCAATCATATTAGAGCGTTCTTCAACTGGGATAGGTCGACAGAAATCTTCCCAGAAATCAGGAAAAATACGACTCGCACCCTCCTGATAAAACCAGTTGATATCCTGCTCTCTACACAAAAATATGCCGCGTAATACCAGCCCCATCACTCGTTTTGGAAAGGTCTCGGCATATACAAGACTGAGGGTTGAACCCCATGAACCACCAAACAGCACCCAGCGATCAACATCAAGGTGCTCGCGGATTTTTTCGATATCCTCGACCAGTGCCTGGGTATTATTTTCGCGCAGTTCAGCGTGGGGGATCGATCGACCGCACCCGCGTTGATCAAAACAGATAATTCGATACTTTTCCGGATCAAAAAAACGCCGACTATTGGCATCACAACCGATACCGGGGCCACCATGAACAAATAAAACAGGGATGCCATCCGGGTTTCCGCTTTCATCCAGGTAGAGCTCGTGAAGGTCACTCACTTTGAGCAGATGGCGTTGGTAGGGTTTTATTTCCGGGTATAAGATCTGCATCTAAGGGAGCCTTTTGGGAGAAGCTAATAGTGCGAGTGGGGAATAGTTATCTCAAAATGAGCAACCATCCAGCCTGAACTGGATGGTTAGAAACGGTCAATCGACTAGTGTATTAAACTAGGCCCTGCTAGCTCGTTTCCGCTCGGTCTCGGTCAGGTATTTCTTTCTTATGCGAATATGGTTAGGAGTGATTTCAACCAGCTCGTCGGTTTGAATAAATTCCATCGCTTCTTCGAGAGTAAATTTAACCGGCGTGGTTAATACAATATTTTCGTCTGTACCGGAGGCACGTACGTTGGTCAGCTGTTTACCTTTTAATGCGTTTACGGTGAGGTCGTTATCGCGCGAATGTATACCGATGACCATTCCTTCGTATATCTCTTCGCCGGGACCGATGATCATGCGACCGCGAGCCTGCAGGTTGAACAATGCAAATCCAGAGGATTTACCCATCCCGTTTGAAATCAGCACGCCATTTTTTCGACCCAGTGAAATACCGGTTGCCTGGGGCCCATAATGGGAAAAGTTGTGATTCAGTATGCCAGTACCTGAGGTCATGGTAATAAAGTCGGTTCGGAATCCGATCAGGCTACGGGCAGGAATCACATAGGTGATTCGAATCCGCCCCTTGCCGTCTGCTGCCATATCGTTAAGCTCAGCACGGCGGGTTCCAAGCGCTTCAATAATTGAGCCCTGGTGCTCTTCGTCTACATCAATAATCAGATCTTCATAAGGCTCCTGCATAACGCCATCAATCTCTCTGATGATCACCTCTGGCTGAGAAACTGCTAGTTCGTAACCTTCGCGACGCATGGTTTCAAGCAGAATACCCAGGTGCAGTTCACCTCGGCCAGAAACACGAAAACAGTCGGGATTTTCAGTATCTTCAACCCTTAGCGCAACGTTATGAATCAACTCACGATCCAGCCGATCACGAATATTTCGCGAAGTAACATACTTTCCGTCTTTTCCGGAAAATGGTGATGAATTCACCATAAATTGCATGGTCACCGTTGGCTCATCAACCGATAACGGCGGCAGTGCGGCGGGGTGCTCGGGATCACAAAGAGTGTCAGAAATGCTGAGTGGATCCACACCTGTTATGCAGACAATATCGCCTGCGGATGCTTCATCGACATCAATACGCTCCAGGCCAAGGTGCCCCATAATCTTCATGATACGGCCATTACGCTTATCACCATCGGTATCAATTACGGTGATCGGCGTGTTTGTGCTAACCCGACCACGGGTAATTCGACCGATACCGATTACACCGACGTAGCTTGAATAATCAAGAGTGGTAATCTGCATCTGGAACGGGCCTTCGGGATCAACATCAGGCGGACTAACCTTGTCGATAATGGTTTGAAACAGCGGCGTCATATCTTCCTGCATCTCTTCATGATCCAGACCTGAAATGCCCTGGATAGCAGATGCATAGACGATCGGGAAATCGAGTTGCTCGTCAGTGGCACCGAGATTATCGAAAAGATCAAAAACCTGATCGATCACCCAGTCCGGGCGAGCGCCGGGTCGGTCAACCTTGTTAATCACCACAACGGGGTTGAGTCCCTGGGCAAAGGCTTTTTGGGTAACGAACCGTGTTTGGGGCATCGGCCCTTCAACCGCATCGACCAGCAATAGCACCGAATCAACCATGGAAAGAATTCGTTCTACTTCACCGCCAAAATCTGCGTGCCCCGGTGTATCAACAATATTGATACGGTAGTCATTCCAGGTGATAGCCGTGGTCTTGGATAAAATAGTGATGCCGCGCTCGCGCTCAAGATCATTGGAATCCATTACCCGCTCGACATCAGCACTCGATTTTTTCAGGGTACCAGACTGCCCGAGCAACTGATCTACCAGAGTGGTTTTCCCGTGGTCAACGTGCGCGATAATGGCGATATTACGGAGTTTTTCAGTTGGAAATTCAGTCACTTAAGGCACCAGAAAGGCTAAGGGGGAGGCAAAAAGGCGCAAGTTTATACAACCGCCCTGCTTTAAGCAAAATTGATTTGCCATCTGAACAGGAGAACTGCTAATGGATATGGCAGCTAGATGGGATAACACACTCCGGCTAATATCGACCGGAGTGTGGGTGAGTCAAATCAGTCTCAACAACAGGCTAATTGACGACAATACGATCTTTGTTTTGTGCGAATATTGTCTCACCAATACCCTTCACTCGGGTAATATCTTCCGGAGTTTTAAACTGCCCCATCTCTTCACGGTTTTTGACAATTGCAGCCGATTTGGTTTCTCCAACACCCAATAATTCAGCGGAAAGTTCATTAGCTGAGGCGGTGTTGATATTCACTTTTTGCGCTTCCGCTGCAGAAAGTGACCCGGCCATCATAAACATGATGACTATGCCGCACAAAAATGCTGACCTGATTTTACTCAATTGGTCTACTAACCTGTTCATATAATACTCCCTGTATTATTTTTAAGATCGAGGTACATCATGGCTCCTCGTTTTAAGTGCCGGAGAAATATCCAAGCACATCTGATTATCGCCACAACCCGTCTCAATCGTCAACCGTCCTTTTTTAATGCTAACCGGCTCTCACTTGCTACTGCACTTTTATCCAACTCAAAACTTGGCTTAATACAGCCCCACTCTTTGCAGCTCGGGCAAAGCCAATGCAGGGTAACTCCAGAAAACCCACAATTTGTACAGCAGTATTGATGTTGATCCAAAAGCAGCGCGGTTACAACGGCATGGATAGTGTTGTTGGGTTCTTCATCATTACGAGTGATCAAGCCCAACAAATATTCCAGCTCCAGCAGAGACGGCCTTTTATTTAATTCAGTAGTGAAAAACCGTATACCCGCCTCCAAGCCTTCATTTTTTGTAATGACTTCACCCAGTGCCAGGGCCAGCTTACCGGAGGGTATATCCGCCATAGCCGAGTATAGATAAGCAGATAACCCTCTCTCATCATCAAGCTCTCTGTAACAGCCAACCAACTGTGGAATTATTTCAGGAAACAGTTCAGGGTCCTGTCGTTTCACATATTGCAGGCGTTTTATAGCGGTACGAAAATCAGCTGCCGCCATATAAAGTTGAGCCAGCTGTATATTCGCGCGTGCGGACTGAGCGTCAATCTGAAGGGCGCGTTTGAGGTTTTTTTTTGCAGCTCGTATTTTTGATTTCTGGAAGTTCTCATTGGCCAGCTCACAGTAAAAATGAGCTACAGCACGCCTAAGCTTATCCTCTAGGTATCGTGGGCGCGGCCAGATATTTCTCCAGAAATTACCATCTCGACCGATAATCTGTTCGGACACTTCGATCGCTCTGCCCCACTCTCTGGTATCCTGATATATCTCCAGCAGATACTGAAAACTCGCTTTTTGATCCCCAACATCACTTTCAATCTCTTTTATGAGCAAGGCCTCTGCGCGGTCATATAAACCGATCGAGCCATAGTTTCTTGCTAGCTCGAGATTGATACGATGCCTGTCCAGTGGGTTCAGGTCCGAGACTGATAATAAATTCTGGTGGATTTGAATAGCTCGCTCAACTTCACCTCTACGACGTAACATATGCGCCAGAACAAGATGAGTATCGATCGAATCGGTGTTTTTTTCCAATACTGATATTAATGAATCAATCGCTTCATTTTTTTCTTCATTTAGCAGGTAATTGATACCAGAAAAATAGCTCGGCTGGGATTTTGTATCCTCATTGCTTTTCGTTTTTTCACGCCGACCAAGCAACCAACCAATCGCCAGTGCTGCGACAAACAGTATGAGTATTAACAAATCCTGCAAGCTCATCATAAATTATCCAGCTGAATGCACGTTAGGCAAGATAGATTATTTTTGTTTACCGCTGCTCTTGCTGAGCAATATGATACGTGCTCTCAGCTGAAAAATAATGGCTGATCCAGCCAGCAATCCAGCGACCCCACCCACCACAAAACTCAACATCATCCATGCCCCAGCAGAAAGTTCTCCCAGCAAAAAACCAAGAAAATGAATCGATATCGGTTCCGGATTGTCGATGATAACGGCAACCACGATCACAATAATCGGGACCAACAACAGCAAGGCAATCAATCGTTTTACATGCTTCACATCTGTTACCTTTTTTTAGTTATATCAATTCAAAAAAAAAGCGGTATAGCTGCTAACTATACCGCTTTTCTTACACTTTTTGGATCTAGGCCGACACAAATAGGCAAACACTATTCATCATTGTTAAGGCTATTATTTACCCTTTCACGCAGATCTTTTCCTGGCTTAAAATGAGGCACATACTTCCCTTGTAATCGAACAGGGTCGCCCGATTTTGGATTCCGACCAGTACGAGGTGCACGGTAGTGAAGCGAAAAACTACCAAAACCACGAACCTCGATCCGTTGGCCAGAAGCCAGATCATCGGACATTCTTTCCAGCAAGGCCTTCACTGCCAGTTCAATATCTTTCACAGAGAGCTGGGGCTGCTGAGCAGCAATTTTCTCGATTAATTCAGACTTGGTCATTTATATACCCAGTGCAAAAATACTGCGCTTAAAACAACCTGATCCTTATTAGGAACGTCGAAAAACATAACCCATCTCTCATCCGTGAAATAGAAGTACTTAGTCTTCTGAACCGCCCATTTGGGCTTTAATCAGATCACCAATAGTGGTTGCAGGTGCTTCTGCTTCCGCCTGCGCCTTCTTGTGCTCCTGAACTGCAGCTTTCTCTTCCGCAGCATCTTTTGCACGAATAGACAGACCAATGGTACGGCTCTTTCTATCGATCATGAATATGCTCGCTTCAACAGAATCACCAACCGAAAAGGCAGTCCGTGCATCGGCAACTTTCTCGGTGCTGATATCACCAGCTTTCATGTAACCGGTAACTTCTTCAGCCAATGTGATGGTCAGACCCGCTTCATCAACCTCAAGAACGGTACCTTTAACCACTGAACCTTTATCATTTTCAGCAACAAACTCACCGAAAGGATCACTGATAAGCTGTTTAATACCAAGAGAGATACGCTCCCGCTCAGGATCAATTGAGAGTACAAGTGTATCGATCTCATCACCTTTCTTGAATTCACGAACCGCATCTTCGCCCGCTTCATTCCAGGAGATATCAGACAGGTGAATCAGGCCATCGATACCACCTTCCAGACCGATAAATATACCGAAATCAGTAATCGACTTGATAGTGCCGGAAACCTTGTCATTCTTCTGGTACTTCTCACCGAAAGAATCCCATGGGTTAGCGATGCACTGCTTGATACCCAGAGAGATACGACGACGATCCGCATCGATATCCAGAACCATCACTTCAACTTCATCGCCTACCTGAACGATTTTGGAAGGGTGTACGTTCTTGTTAGTCCAGTCCATTTCAGAAACGTGGACCAAGCCTTCAATACCTTCTTCCAGCTCAGCGAAGCAACCGTAATCAGTAAGGTTGGTAACTTTGGCTTGAACACGGCTGTTGATTGGGTAACGGTTTTTGATGGAAACCCAGGGATCTTCACCAAGTTGCTTGAGACCAAGGGAAACACGGGTTTTTTCTTTGTCGTATTTCAGAACCTTAACGTCAATCTCGTCACCAACACTCAGCAATTCGCTTGGGTGCTTGATACGTTTCCAGGTCATATCGGTAATGTGCAGCAGACCGTCTACGCCACCAAGATCGATAAATGCACCGTAATCGGTAAGGTTTTTAACGATACCTTTGATGGTTACGCCATCGGTCAGTGTTTCTAGCAGCGCTTCGCGCTCAACACTATTTGCTGCTTCTAGCACAGCACGTCGTGAAACCACTACGTTGTTTCGTTTCTGATCCAGCTTGATCACTTTAAAGTCCAGAACCTGGCCTTCAAGGTGAGTAGTATCTTTAACGGGACGAATATCTACCAGTGAACCCGGTAGGAACGCACGGATGGTGCGAACATCAACAGTGAAGCCACCTTTGACTTTGCCACTGATAATACCCTGTACAATCTCTTCATCTTCCTGAGCTTTCTCAAGCTCAATCCATGCTTCGGCACGTCGTGCTTTTTCACGAGATAAACGGGTTGCACCCATGCCATCTTCTACTGCCTCAAGCGCAACATTTACTTCGTCGCCAATCTCGAGTTTGAATTCACCGTCATCATCAAGGAAATGCAATCGAGGGATC
>JAHRWD010000015.1 GCA_019090315.1 Pseudomonadales bacterium | reverse complement strand
ACCAGGGACCCAATGATTAACAGTCATTTGCTCTACCAACTGAGCTATCGAGGAAGATATTGAGGGCGCAGATTCTAAAGCGGTTTCCACCATAGGTCAATACACCGTGCGGATAATTTACCCACCAGTTTAATACACTCGAGGTAACTGCGAGCTGGAAGTTTATCCACCAATCATTTTCATTACTGTCGTTTCACCGGTAAAGCTCAAGTCCTGCTTATCTTTCATCGCGGCAGAGAGGATTTGATGCATCGCTTCCAGCCCTTGTTCGCGCTCTAGCGGCAACAGATCGGCAATATAGTGACGCCGAGTACTGCTCAGGCAACCATAGATAAAACCCGCTGAGGAAAGCCGCAGTCGGCTACAGGTACGGCAAAACGGTTTGCTCTCATTGGCGATAATACCGAAATCGCCCTGCCCCGGTATCTGGAATCGCACAGCGGTGGAATCATTCGGCGCTCTGGTCGGTGCATAGTCGTAATGCGTTGAAATCTGATCAAGCAGAGATTTCATCGACCAGAACTCCTGCTGGAACTCATCCCCTGTGGTCAGGTGTCCCATTTTCATCAATTCGATATAGCGCAGTTCAATGCCACGTTCGAGGCAGTATTCTAGCATCGGTACCACCTGATCAGCATTATGCTGCTTCAGCGGCACCATGTTGATCTTCAGCTTAATACCCTGCTCGACTGCCTGGTCAATACCGCGAAGCACGGTTGCAAGATCACCACCACGACAGATCTGTTTGAACTGAACCGGGTCAAGGGTATCAAGGCTGACGTTGATACGATTCACACCTGCGTCTATCAATGCAGGGAGCTTCTGTTCCAGGAATTGACCATTAGTGGTAAGACACAGTTCCGGGATATTAATGGTCTTCAATCCCGCTAAAAATGACTCTAGCTTGTTGGAGATCAGTGGCTCTCCTCCGGTGATTCTAAGCTGTTCAATCCCTGCTGATTCGACAATCAGGCTGATTGCCTGAATGAATTGCTCAACGCTCAGTTCATGCTTTGCCTTAAGCAGTTTTTTGCCGTCTGGCACACAGTACTGGCAAGCATAGTTGCAGGCTGAGGTAAGACTTACCCGAAGCTTACGATACTGGCGATTGTAGGGGTCTTGATACATGGAATTCATGATACCAGCATCGACGAGCTACAAATAGCGATCAAGCAAGTGCCTTGGTTACAACGTTGTCGGCACATTTGGCGGTATATCCAGTGTCGTAGTAGGGAACGCTACATCCGCATCATTGTTATGAACCACCTCAAGCACTTTTAGCAGCACATCCTGTTTGATCTCGTGAAAACGAACCCAGTTGGTGGTTTTTGTGAAGGTGTATATGAAAAAATCCACAGACGAATCAGAAAATTTATTGAAGTTGACGATAAGTGTGTTGTTGTTATCAATCTCCGGATGCTGCTGAAGCATCGTTTTTACCTGCTCCACAATCACATTGAGCTGTCGCGCATCCTGATACCGCAGTCCGATTGTTTCATAGATACGTCTGTTGGTCATTCTGGAGGGATTTTCGAGGGAGATCGTTGCGAAAATTGAGTTGGGGATGTAGAGGGGACGTTTATCAAAGGTTCGTATTCGTGTTAATCGCCAGCCAATATCCTCAACGGTTCCTTCGATTTCCCGGTCTGGTGAACGAATCCAGTCACCCACTTTAAAAGGTCTATCAAGATAGATCATCAGTCCGCCAAAAAAATTGGCGAGCAGATCCTTGGCGGCAAAGCCAATCGCAATACCACCGATACCACCAAAGGCCAACACCCCGGACAAACTGTAACCAAGTGTTTGCAGGATAACCAATGCGGAGGTAACCACCACCGAAGCTCGCAACAGCTTGCCAATGGCGGATGCGGTAGTTTCATCCAGCGGCTTAACCATTCTCCCTGGATCTACCAGATGCAATTCTGCTTCACGAATAAACCGAACAACAAACCAGGTAATAATGGCAATCACCGCTATTTCACGGAATGGCTGTATATTTTCAAAGATACTTGTGGTCGAACTATTCTCAATCACTTCAATAGCGATGCTCAAACCCACCACCCAAACAATCAAACGTAGTGGCTGCCGGCCAGCTTTCAGAATGGCATCATCCCAAAGATTGGTAGTTTTTTGCAGTTGAAGGTGTAATCGATCGAGAAATCGCCGAATAAAAAAATTAGCCAGACTGGTGAGAAATACCACAGCAAAAACCTGGTAGACCCATAGACTTTTATTGTCAAAAAACTGATCAACTAACGATGTTAATTCACTATATTCCATAGGATTAAAACTCAATATTCTTAATGTTGTTCGATGCAATTTTCCAGCGACTGGAACTTTTCAATGTACTTGAATCAACTGCATGATGACCTAACATACTCTGCATGCGATGTGCTATGGATTCAGCTACTGGCGCGTCCAGTTGTAACAGTTCAATCGCTCCTGCTCTATTATTGCAGGCGAGCAAAATGTTACACCCAGCCTCCAATGCCAGCTCCCCTCTGGTTCGATAGTCACCACTACCGACAATACCTTCCATACTCAGATCATCACTGATAATCAGCCCTTCAAAACCTAACTCTGTACGAAGGATCTGTTGCAACCAGATTTTGGAAACCCCTGCTGGAACCGAGTCCACCGCACTGTACAGTATGTGCGCAGGCATTATGGCATCAAGCTTACCCACCAGGCGTTGAAACGGCTTCATATCGAATTGTTCAAGTTCAGCCAAATCACGGGTATCGATAGGCAGTTCAAGGTGTGAATCTGCACTCACAAAACCATGGCCGGGAAAGTGTTTACCGATTACAGACATACCGGCTTCGTGCATACCATCAATCAGACAGGATGCAAGCTGCGTCACTACCTCATCATCTTTATCAAAAGCTCGATCACCGATCACGCTGCTGCTACCTGTATCGAGATCGAGTACCGGCGTGAAACTAAAATCGACTCCCGCAGCTAGTAGTTCCGAGGCCAATAACCAGCCGCAACTGCGGGCTGCCTGCAAGGCTTGAATCGGTTCTCTGTGAAACAAAACCCCTAAATTACGCATGGGGGGAATGCGTGTAAAAGGGTCTTTAAAACGCTGAACCCGTCCGCCCTCCTGATCCACAGCAATCAGCAATTCCGGTTTTATTTTTTTTAGTGTAGCGGTAAGCACGGTCAACTGTTCAAAGGATTGGTAATTTCTGGAAAACAAAATTACACCACAAATTTTTGGGTTCTTTATTAGCTCCAGCTCTTCCGGGGTTGCCTCTAAACCCTCCAGATCAAGCATTATAAAACCGCTATTTATTCCCTGGTTACTCATGCGTTAGTACTCATACCTTAATCATTACCTCTGTCCCTTTTTCAACAAGATCAAACAGTTCGATCAAATCATAATTTCTCATACGTATACAGCCATGGGATGCGGGTATTCCCATCGGCTCTGAATCTGGCGTGCCATGAATATAGATATAGCGCCGCAACGTATCCACTTCTCCATTACGATTAAAGCCCGGTTCAAGCCCGGACAACCAGAGGATTCGGCTCAGTATCCAGTCTCGCTCAGGATATTGGCTAGATAGCTTTGGTGTAAAGATTTCACCGCTGAACCGTCGGCCGACAAAAACACCCATTTCGGGAACATCTGCACCGATTTTGCTACAGATATAGTGTTTGCCCAATGGGGTTTTCTCGCTACCAAATTGCTGGCCCGTACCACGGATTCCGGTAGAAACCGAAAAGGTTTTAGCCACTCTCCCATCAACAGATACCGAGAGGTTCTGGGTTGATACTCCGATAACAAGTTTTACATGCTCAGACATTCGAATTGATAGTAACTGGTTGGTGGGTGAAACCTACTGACCCGGCCAAATACGATCCGAAGATTCTGTAGTTGCCGGTTTACAGAGCTCTGGTGCTAACAGCCTGTTGGGGACAGAATAGTTTTTGGTTGCGGCGATGTTTGATTCAGCATCGGGTTTGGGCTCGGTTTCTTCACTGACATCTAACTCTTTTGTATTGCTGGTTTTCCAGATATTCTCTTTTTGTTTTACCGGTTTGGAACGTTTGCTAGTATCAGGAGCAACAAATGACAATTCAGTCGCTACCAATTGCAGATCCGGCTGCTGCGACTCATCGGTTTCTTGTGTTTCTTCGCCTGATTGTCCATACAATCTATCACCGATAATAGGGTATCCCGCCTCGGACAAATGCCGGCGAATCTGGTGTTTACGGCCGGTCTCAATATTAACCTCAAGTAACGAGCAATCGTTTGCCTGATCGTATTCCAGCAGAGTGACCAGGCTCTTCGCCTTGCGGCCTTCGATATCGTCATCAAGAACAAGCGTTGGGGGTTCAAATATCCCTTTAACCCTTGCACGGTAACGTTTTTCGATTTGTCGTTGTTCAAATAGTTTTGATAAGGCTGCGGCTGCGGTTTTGGTATGTGCGATTAACATCAGTCCGCTTGCAGCCCGATCAAGCCGATGCACAACAAAAGCGGGGCGATCCATCTCTTGCTCTACCCACCGATTGATGGTGCATTGATCTCCCCATTTTGAGCCCTGGCTATACATACCCTGTGGTTTAAAAAACACACTATAACTACCCTCATCAGCAATTAATTCAGGTGTTTTTGATACCTCAGATTGAATCGTTTCATCAAAATAAAAATGTAGTTCATCACCCTTTTTGAGCTGACGCTTCGCGCGCCGTAAACGACTGGTATGTTCATCATGGGTTAACCAGACTGAACCATTTTTCATTGCCTGCTTGATACGCTGCTTCGATAAATCACAGGCAACGGCAAGGAGGTCCACAGCGTTACCTTCATCTGTTTCAACCGGGATATGTAATTCAAATTTTTTGGATAAGTCAGTCACTTCAGTCCAATAATCAATTCAATAAATTAGTAATAGGTGTAGCTAAAAACGCATCACAGAGATGACAGTACCAGCTCCATTTTTTTAGCATTTGGAACTTCAATTCCCGGTCGTTTCCCTCGGAAGACCTTATGTTTAACAACGCTCAAACCCTTGCGGTTATAAAGTGCTTCTGCACGCGGATTGGTTTCTGCAACATCCAATGAAAAAATTGAGTAACTGGAATTTTTCGCATAACCAATCTTATTATCCAGCATCAGGCTACCAATACCTCTACCCCTATAGTCAGGACTTACACCGAAGTTTGAAAGGTACAACTCATCTTGCCTGGGTTCTTCCATCATCCCGCCCGCTTGCCCTAACCGCTCAAGCACTTTCCATATCTTTATGATTCCGTAAAACAGAAACATGTTTAGCAGGGTACCAAACAGTAATTTTTTATACTTTTTACCATCGTAAAAGCAGCCAGTTGCAATTACCGAACCGGATTCTATAGCAACGGTTACGTTATTAAACCCACAGAATCCCCGACCTGAAAGATATTCATAGCGAATATAGTCAATCGATGATCTATCAGCTGTTTTGTAGATAAAATCATACATTTCAGGCCCAGCGCTATAGATCAGTGAAGAAATATCACCGATGTCATCTTTCTTTGCAGGCCTGATCTCAACCATTTTTGTCAGTTCTTTTAATTTGTGACCTGGAATAATAGTCATTTAATTGCTGAACAACTTCAGATGGTCCACTTTGATTGGTAATTACTTTGGTTTCTCGATCTGGCAGTTCGAAGTCCCTGCGAAGTGCCTCTGCACTTGCATTGCTAATACCTTTGGCACGATTACCCAATCGTTGTTCAATAAACGGGTTGGATGCATCGACGCACAACATCTCCATCTCCGGAATTGCTGTCATCATATAATCCCTGTGGCGCTGCTTGTACACGCCCTGGGTCACTACAATTCGTTTGTGTTTCCTGGACAGCGCTAATAGGCGCTGCGCTACCACAGGAAAGAAGTCATCCCGCATAGATTCAGTAAAAGGCCTTTGCTCTTTTAGCGCCAAAAGCATCTCATCGGTTAGATCATCATCCGCATGGTAGACATACCAGTCATCCAGCTCGCCGATCAGATTACCGACGTAGGATTTCCCTGCCCCCGACAATCCAAATAAAAAAATTATGCTGGGAGCGTATTTAAGATCAAGCGTTAAGCGAACGGGTTCAGTCATTGATCACAACTTCCTGGTACCATAATTTTTTGGGACAAGATGTATTGGCATCAGGTTCTGTCAATTGTTGTCGTCGAAATAAATACTGCATAGATTTCTTTCTACATACCAGGCGAGTGGTTTACGAACTCTCCTCCTGGAGAGGAAGTATCGGTTAATTCCATCGATAAACTGGCTTAACTCTCTCTACTCAAATGTATCTTCGAAAATAAATCGCTCGCTTGTCATCGTAAGACGGTGGCGGGGGCCTTCTACGCTGGCATCCCAGCTTTCGTATCCCGCATCGCCCGCCCACATCACAATTCGATCGGCGGATTCAGCTCGATTCATATGGGTTTGGTATTCCCGTACGGTTGCACTCTCAAGGTGCTGGAGAAACAGATCGACCGTGGCATGTTTTGAAAGCGTATTTAGCGTAACCCAGGTCGGCGCGACCAGATCAATCTCACCCTTGTCGCGCATTTTAATGGCTTGTGCGGGATTCACCCACTGGTGTTCATGAATCTCTTGCCCATCAATGCTGATCTCTAATTGATCCGGCGCTCGGGCAGCAAAGAAAGCAGTTTTAAAACGTTTTTGGGTAATCGCTGGCGGTGTCCATTGCGAAAATTGAACGAAATACTGGGAATCAATCGTTATGCCCGCTTCCTCCCTTGCCTCCCGCGCCGCCGCAGTGCGCGCTGCCACTTTTGCATCGCCATCCGCCGGGTAATCCTCGGGATCAATACGTCCACCAGGAAACACCCACATGCCGCCGAATCCAATTTCAGGATTCTTGCGCAGCATCAAGACCTCCATACCGTTATCGGTATCCTTTAACAGTACAACTGTCGCCGCGGGAATTGCCGGAGGCACCTCTTCGTCACTCTGTTTATTTGAGGTTTTGTAGATATCTGCATCAATCGCTGTACCTTTTTCTGACTCAGGCTTTATGGGGTTAGACATGTCTGTGCTCTGGATTGGTTGAATTTCTCTAATCATAGATCTTTGATCGAAACATCCTGCATCATACCAGCCTGTTTCAGAATACCCATACTGGAACCTGTTTGTTTAACAGCGGAGGGCTCAAAAGGTGTTCACAAATGCAACGACATAGTATTCTGGCGTGTTTCTTACTAAAACAACGGCTGACTTTACGTGATTATCGATATACCTGAAAACATCATTCCACTGGATAGCATCCTGCCCGACGAACCGCTTTTGATGATGGGCGCTGGCCCGGTGCCAATACCACCTAGGGTCGCGGCGGCAAACTCGATTGTGATCAATCATCTTGGTGAGACACTTGCCCAAATTATGGAGCAGGTTAAGTCGATGTCTCGATACGTGTTCCAGACTCAATCGATGCATATCCTCGGAGTTGCCGGGCCCGGCTCCGCTGCGATGGAGATGGCGGTTATCAACCTGATAACGCCTGGTGATAAGGTTCTCAGTATCTGCAATGGATTCTTCAGTCATCGCCTTGCGGAGATGGCGGAACGGGTAGAAGGTAATGTACGCCGAATGCAGGTGCCCGAAGGCACTGGCGTTAGTCTTGAACAGGTAGAGGAGCTACTCAAACAGTATCAGCCCAGCCTCATCACCATCGTACAGGGGGAGACCTCAAATACGGTCTGCAATCAGGCGCTGCCTGAAATAGGCAAACTGGCAAAAAAATATGGCTGCCTTCTGGTTGTCGATGCGGTCTGTACCCTTAGTACAATGCCTCTGGATATGGATGAATGGGGAATTGATGCGGTCATTACCGGCGGTCAAAAGGGGCTCTCTTCAATACCCGGAGTCTCTTTAGTCGCCTTCTCGGAAACCGCCTGGGAATGCATCGAAGCACGGGAAGAGAAACCTCATCACTGGTGCCTGGATGCCAAGTTGGCTGACCAGTTCTGGTATAAAAACTCATATCACTACACGGCGCCGGTTTCGGGCATTTTGGCGATGCATGAAGCATTGCGCCTTATCTGCAAGGAAACACTCGAAAGTCGATTTATACGGCACAAGGTTTGTTCTGAGGCGTTGCAGGGTGGTGTTGAAGCGATGGGATTGTCTCTTTTTGTTGAGCGAGAAGCTCGGCTCAATTCGGTCATCGGTATCTATCTTCCCGATGGAATCGCCAACACTGAGCTATTAAAAACCATGTCCCAACGCCATCGGGTGGAAATTTCCGGTTCTTTTGGACCACCTATTTTCCGTATCGGGCAGATGGGGGAACAGTGCCGCAGCCATCACCTGTTTCGGACCTTGCATGCGCTGGGTGCGAGCCTTAGCACTCTGGGTTCCGATGTCGATATCCCGGCGGGCATGGCTGAACTGGAGCGTCGACTTGATCAATATGAGGTGGTTGCCAGTGATGAATAAACCCGCCCTTCGGCTCCGCTCAGGGGGCAAATGGGGGAAGGAAGGCTCGCCAGTCGGTATAGGCGCCCCCTGAGCGGAGCCGAAGGGTGCGTAGTCAAAAGTGCTCTACACGTTACTGAAGATTAACTACCCACTGCATGGTTCGTTCTTCTCAAGCAAGATAGCGCCTCGGTGTCTCCCCGACTACCGGTTCATATAGCGGTTCAAATCAAGTATGCCAGCACGCATCGGTTGCTCGCGAAGGTACTGATCCTGAAACCAGTCGGCCTCCTCCCAGAATGCACCATTAGTACGACGAACACCGTAGATGGCAACAAACTTCTCGTAGTCATACCGATCTTTGATCGAGGCGGCCTGGGTTGCAAATTGTTCGACCTCTTCGATCTCAACCACAAAGAAAAAATTGGGGTACGAGCCTTCTAACCCACGAATCACCGTCAAGGTATCATCCTCTATATCCTGCAGGTTTTTACGTTGCTGTTCATCAGAAAAAATCGAGCTTACATGTTTGTATCCTTTGTTATGTATAAACGTATAAGCGAGGTCATTTTTGGGGTCAGCGGCTTTAACCCTAACCAATGCCAGGTCCGGAAAAATTGAAAGCACGTCACCCTTTAGCGCTGCAATTTTCTGCATCTCTACATCCGCTTTTTTTTGCGCTTTATCTGTACAGCTGGAATCCCGACACTGGTTAACCAGCTCATTAGTAGTCGCAACTTTTGCAACTCTTTGCTGAATTTTTTCATACAGTTCTAGCTGTGGGTTATCGGTTTTGTATCCGGTAACAGTTTCAAACGAAAATGCCTCGGATGACTCGATATATTTGCCTTTCATATCACTTCGCACCCCTTTATACCAACTATCACGAATCTCCTTACGCTGGACAGGGGGTAAAAGAGAGAGAAAATTATTTTCCCCCTCCATACGTAAAAAATCCATATATAAACGCGAAGTGAGTTGATGGCCGGCGTTACCATACACGTTGAAATCAGCAACCAGCAGGTAATGAATCCGTTCCAGTTGGGGATATTCGATTATCCAGGTAGTTGCAGGATAATCTCCGATTAATCCCTGCCTGACTGAAGCGCTGTCAAAGTGACGAAAGATAGTAAGTGCAGCGTTTGGGTTATCCCCTTCTCCATCCCAGACTATATTCATAGCCTGACCAAGATCCATCGGTTTTACTAGCTCATTGTCAGCAAACCTTTTTTTAATGTAGCTCTGATGTTTGTCCCAATAATTGCTCCAGGTCCTAAGCAAATTAAATGTGCTTTCCTGGCTTGCTGGTAGCGCCAGATCGTCAGCCACGCTATCAATAAATACAGGATCATTCACCAGTAATTTTGCATCTGGGTCTGCAAACACTACCCAGAAATGATCCTCAATAACATTTAACGCGATCTGCCCACGACAAACCGGCCCCTTGATAAAACCTTCAATAAAGAAACGCGAATCATCAAGCAAAAACCGGTAGCGAGAATCCTGAGGGATTTCTGCAAACTCCTTCAATGGGTTTCCGGCTCCTTCGTGCCATAAAAGAGAAGCGTCGGACACTTCATAATCCGGTGTTAAAAATAGTTCCTGGTAGCGTTTCATTCGCTGCTCGGAGAGGCTGTATACCACATGGTCCTTAGCTACAATACTGGATTGATATGGCCGCAATCGATAATAAAAATTGTCCACGCCAGGGGAATTAGTAGGGCGAACCGTAGCGATCTCATTTATTGGAATGCCCGACGAGGTGGTTGAACGAACCAATTGATAAAATTCCCGGGATGGTGTTCCTTCAAAGTGAAGGTGGGCCACAAATAGATGTTCATAGAGATAACGACTTACTAATTGCTGTTTTTTACCTGCGGTATTAAAAAACTCTTCCCATTTTTTTATTTGCACTTTTGTCTCTTTGGAAACCGGTTTTGGCTCCGGCCCAGGTGCGCCACGGGACAACCAGAAAACAAGTGTTTTATATTCTGCATCACTCAGGTTCGGCATTGCGTAGGGCATGCCTTCGAGCGGTTTATTTTTTGCATAGTTATTAAACTCTTCCCGTGTTGGGCAACTTTGTGCGCGATCAAGGGACAGGTCAATACTGTCAGGCAACATACCGATACGTGGTTGAGGATTTAGCTGTTTGAGTCGTAACATCTGGTAAAGCGTTGAGTTCTCCAGATTTTTTTCAGGGCTTTGATCGATGCTTTCATTCAGAACCGTATGAAAACCTTTGGTACGCCATTCCGCGGTATTTTGTGCGTCGATAAAAAGCCGGGTTGGCTCCATCGCACGAAGTCGAGTGCCGTTGTAAACTTTGTCTTTGCTAGCACCGCGATCAAGCCCTTCCCACGAGGTCAGTTTAAGCTGGCAAGGCGCGTCATAACATCCGTGGCAAACAATACAGCGGCGCTCAAGAACAGGAAGAACCTCGTCCTCATAGGAGATTTCTTCGGTTCGCAAGGAAGCATTCAGCACATCCAGATCAATAGTCGCCTGCTTCGCGGTAGAGCCGTCATCCTGCGAGGAAGCACATGCGGTTACCAGCAGCAATATACCGATATGAAAAAAAATCGTTTTGATATTGATATCGTAAAAGTGACTAACAACGTTCATAGCTCGGTTCCTTAGGACAACAGGTATTGTAGAGATCTATCTCTTGAAATTGCAGGTGCATAACGAGAAAAAGGCTAGAGATCCTGGAAAATTTAATGACGGGTTATAGCGAATAACAATCGTATCGCAGCACACCAATATCATAAAACCTTAAAAAAAAACCTGACCCCGGTTTACTAGCTCATGGGGCCAGAGCAATCTTTCAAAACTTCAAACCCGTAGCCAATAACTCAAAAGTAACACCATCGCTCACGGCTGGTGGCAAAGTTCTTCGAACTACAATCAACCCGGATTCAGAATTACGATCGTAGGTACAGGCCCCTGTGCCGTGGGGCACCGATAAACTATCGGTGATTTTTGCAAGAACGGTCGCCGAACCATCACCATTTGTTTTGAGTGTACCCTGAAGAAAATCTTCAAATTCCAGCACAACGCACCCCAGATGCACCGGAGTATCCGACTCATCCGATATAGGCGTGCCAATGAACAACACAGAACCACTCTCGCTGAGGGTGATATCAACCTGTTCGAAACGGTCGGCACCGAATTGCTGTGCCACTGTATACCCGACTATTTCAGCAACAAAACCATACCCAGAGACCGTTTGGTGAAATAGCAAAAAACGCTCATCCTGGACCTGCCTGCCGCCATCGAAGACAAGGCAATTCAGCCCAAGGTATATTTCTCCATCAAAGTTGAAATGAGCCGGTTCGGTAAACATGTCACACACAGGTTTATCTGGCTGATCGATAGCTACTTGCAGATGTAAATCGTGCGTTGCACCGTAGTCGTCATGGGTCAGGTCGGCACCTATCCATGGGTCGGTATTGGCAAATCCATCTAGGGTGGAGAGCTCTGTAGGATCGGTTGTAGATATCGAACGATCGAGAACTGCGCCACCGTTAAAGGGAACCCCACCTTCAGTTTTATGATAGGTAAACCAGAGCATTTGCCAGTTTCCGTCTGGTTGCAATAGAAGACTGGTAACTTCATGATTTAGCCAGCCAACTACCCCATTCACTGGATCGTTGGCAGGTTCATTCGTATTTAGATTGGCAACCCACTCAAAACTCTGGCCGCCGTCGGTACTACGCGCCAAATGGCTCTCTACATTACCTACGATAATTGGGCCGGCAATGTCCGGGTTACGGTTAATCAACCAGGAATAACTTAACCATAAGGTATCGCTGGAAGAATCGAATTCTATGCTGGGATCACCGTAACCTCTAAATCCTTTGGCGGATTGACTGACGGGGACTGTACTGAGAGGATCACCAGTTAGTATAAGCTGTGGGCATCCTGCTCCCTGCCCGCAATCTAGCAGTATGGTGGCGGGAGATGAAGAACTCCTACCGGAGCTTGAGTTGGAGCTACTACCACAACTGCCAATTAGGATTAGTATACCCAACACACAAAATACGTTTATTTTTTTTGCCGTGTTCTTCAATGTGCTATTCACCGGATCCTCCCACAAGAAGAAAAAGTAGCCATCGAGCTACCCTACCTGTTCTGAATGTACTATTTTTCAGTCCGTTTTCCTATCGTTCAGCGCGCTAAAGTAGTTCTTCTATTACAATCGGACTTCAACCCCCCTGCTCTGCATCGCTTTTTTGGCATCTTCGATGGTGTGTTCTGCGAAGTGAAAAATGCTGGCGGCGAGTACGGCATCGGCTTTGCCCTGCAATACGCCTTCAGTGAGGTGATCAAGATTTCCTACTCCACCGGAGGCTATTACAGGCACGGAAACGGCTTCGCTTACGGCGCGGGTTAGCTCAAGATCAAAACCATCCCGGGTGCCATCTCGATCCATACTTGTAAGCAAAATTTCACCCGCTCCACGTTCGACCATCTGCTTGGCCCATTCAATAGCATCGATTCCGGTAGGTTTGCGGCCACCATGGGTGAAGATCTCCCAGTGGTCGCCCTGTCGTTTGGCATCAATCGCTACCACGATACATTGGGAGCCAAAGCGTTGTGCGGCTTCGGAAACAAATTCGGGATTGTGAACCGCAGCGGTGTTGATACCGACTTTATCTGCACCGGCATTTAGCATGGCGCGGATATCTTCTACGGTACGAATACCACCACCAACGGTCAGCGGTATAAATACCTGGCTGGCAATATCTTCGACCATATGAATAGTAGTATCACGGCCTTCGTGGCTGGCGGTGATATCAAGAAAGGTGATCTCATCTGCGCCTTCTCGGTCGTAGCGTTTGGCAACTTCAACCGGGTCACCGGCATCGCGAATATCGACAAATTGTACGCCTTTGACGACTCGGCCTTTATCGACATCGAGACAGGGAATAATACGTTTGGCGAGGCTCATACTGATCTATTCCTGTACGAACTGGCTGACTGGCTATCGCAATATTGCTGGGCTTTTTCGAGATCAATTGCGCCGTCGTATATCGCACGACCTGTAATTGCGCCGCTAATGCCCTGCTCGGAAACCACGCATAAGGCTTCAATATCTTTCATATCAGTCACGCCGCCGGATGCGATCACGGGAATAGACGATGCCTTCGCCATATTTAGTGTGGCCTCTACGTTAACACCCTGCATCATGCCGTCGCGGCTGATGTCGGTGTACACGATGGAATCTACACCGCTTTGCTCGAAACGTTTGGCCAGTTCGGTAGCCAGTACACCGGTATCAGTTGCCCAGCCTTCGGTGGCGACTTTGCCATCCCGTGCATCGAGCCCGACCATTATGTGGCCTGGGTATTCTTTGCAGCACAGGTCTACAAATTCAGGATCTTCAACGGCTTTGGTGCCGATGATAACGGACTGTACACCGGCGTTTAGGTAGTGTTCGATAATCTCAACCGAGCGAATACCGCCACCAATTTGTACTGGCAGATCAGGGTAGGCTTTAGCTATCGCGGTTACTGCTTCACCGTTGACGGGTTTGCCGGCAAAGGCTCCGTTCAGATCAACCAGATGCAGCCTTCGAGCACCGGCTTGGTACCAGCGACCTGCCATTGCGACGGGGTCTTCACCAAAGGTGGTGGAATCTTCCATTCGTCCCTGACGCAGACGTACGCAGTGGCCATCTTTCAAATCAATTGCGGGGATTACTAGCATCATCAATTGTCTCTCTTAATTCTTTCAGGGCTTAGGCTTCAGCAGCTAACAGGAGCCATCCCAATTTACAAAATTCTTCAGCAAAGCCAGGCCAGCGTGCTGGCTTTTTTCCGGATGAAATTGGCAGGCAACCAGGTTTTTATCGGCTAGCACACTGGTAAAGGTTGAGTTGTATTCGGTGCTGCCAATTATTTGCTGGCTATTTTCTGCCTCAACGTAGTAACTGTGAACAAAGTAAAAACGGCTATCCTGCTCGATACCGTGCCAGATTGGGTGGTCCTGCACTTGCTTTACCTGATTCCAGCCCATATGGGGAACTTTGAGTTTTTCACCTTTGGCATCAACCAGGTTATCGCCGAAGAAACGGACCTTTCCAGGCAAAACACCGATGCAATCTACTCCCTGATTCTCTTCGCTGGAATCCATCAGGGCCTGCATACCAACACATATCGCCAGTACCGGACGGGTTTTAATCAGCTCAGGGAGCAACGTATCAAGTTCGAGGCGACGAATCTCAGCCATACAGTCTCGAATCGCACCAACACCGGGGAACATCACGCGTTCCGCAGCAAGGATTTCATCTCGATCACTGGTTACTACAATTTTTTTACCGGGGGCTACAAACTCCAGCGCTTTGGACGCGGAATGAAGATTGCCCATACCGTAATCGATGACGGCTACATCAACCATATTTTTTGCCTGCTAAATAGATGCCCTTCAGGGAGAAGTACTTCAAATAGCGCTGACCACTCTTACCTGTCAGCGCTATCCTTTTTGGACGAACGTCGGAGCGCTATTACAATGCGCCTTTGGTGGAGGGCAATATGCCCGCCGCCCGAGGATCTGGCTCAACGGCCATTCGCAATGCTCGACCAAATGCCTTGAACAGTGTTTCTGCCTGGTGGTGGCTATTGTGGCCCTTCAGGTTATCAAGGTGAAGCGTGACGTTGGCGTGGTTCACAAACCCCTGAAAGAATTCATACACCAGCTCAAGGTCAAAATTACCGACACTCCCCTGGGTGAATTTCACCCCGAACTCCAGACCGGGTCGGCCTGACAGATCAATCACCACACGGGATAGCGCCTCATCCAGTGGTACATAGGCATGGCCGTAACGACGAATACCTTTTTTGTCACCCACGGCTTTTGAAAATGCCTGACCGAGGGTAATACCGATATCTTCGACTGTGTGGTGAGCATCAATTTCCAGATCACCTTTGGCACGGATATTGAGATCCACCATGCCGTGACGAGCAATCTGATTCATCATGTGATCAAGAAACGGAACACCGGTTTCAAAGCTGGCGTTGCCGGTTCCATCAAGATCAATCTCAGCGCTGATCTGGGTCTCTAGCGTATCTCTAGTCACTTTGGCCTTTCGGTCAGCCATGGGTATATCCTGTGTCGGGTTATTTGTAGTTACGTTGTTAAGCGCCGCATTATACGGTGAAAGGTTCCCCCATTTCATGCTCTTTAATTCATTGCTTCAGCTACAGCTATTTGCAATAAAAAAGCGGGCAAACAACAGTGCTTATCCTGAGCCTGAATAATCCGTTATAATCGCCGGTTTGATTGGGTACGAATCCGTTCCCACCTGCAACGCGATAAACGTACAGGTTTAATCTCTTTAAGAAGTGTCCGAGATATACGATGACCACATGGTTAGCAGTACTTGCCATTTTTGTAGGCTTTGTTGTATTGGCAAAAAGTGCTGATGCGTTTGTGGATGGGGCCGCAGCCTGTGCTGGAAATTTTGGCATGTCCCAGGCGATGGTGGGCTTAACCGTTGTTTCCCTTGGTACTTCCGCGCCGGAAATTCTGGTTTCCATCATCGCGTCCCTTGATAACGCACCTACTCTGGCAGTAGGCAATGCCATTGGCTCCAACATTGCAAATACCGGACTGGTTTTAGGGATCACCGCACTACTGGTTCCCATACCGGTGCGTGAATGGGTTGTGCGACGCGAACTACCTATTCTTTTTATGATTACCGTTGCTGCCGGGCTGGCGATGTTTGATCAAGTGCTCAATCAGATCGACGGCATCCTGTTACTGCTCGCGCTTGCCGCCGTGATCTACGTTCTGGCCTCAGAAAAGGGCAAAGAAAAACCCTTTCTCGAAGAGGTCCTGGAAGAAGAGACAAAAGAGCACGTGATCGAGCTACCGGAGATCAGTACGGCACACGGTATCCGTCTGTTGGCCATTGGGCTGGTATTGTTATTGATCAGTTCTAAGATCCTGGTTTGGGGTGCAACAAGCATCGCGGTTACATTGGGCGTCAGTGATGCGGTGATTGGCTTAACCATTGTTGCGATCGGCACAAGCCTGCCTGAACTGGCAGCCACTATTAACTGTGCAATGAAAGGACACCACGACCTCGCTCTGGGTAATATTATCGGCTCCAATATATTTAACATGGTGGCGGTGTTACCAATCCCCGCATTGCTTAGCCCGATGGTACTTGATTCTGCATTTGTATACCGTGACTTTGGCTTTATGCTGTTGTTAACCCTGCTATTAATGGCTTTTGCTTACGGCTACCCGTTAAAGTTTTCTGGTGGTGTCATATCAAGAAAAAAAGGACTCGTTTTACTCTCCTGCTATGTATTGTTTAACTGGGCACTGTATACCACCGCGATACAAGGCACCTAATCAAGCTACATAGAGAACCTCTGCATAATTTTCAGACTCAAAATATGTCCTATACCGATCAAGAGCTGATCAGCTCGGCAAAACGTACTATTCAAATCGAAACCGATGCGTTGGCAGCGTTGCAGCCACGGGTTGACCAGTCATTCGTGGATGCCTGTCGGCTAATGCAGCAATGTGAAGGTCATGTAGTGGTAACCGGCATGGGCAAATCGGGGCATATCGGCAACAAAATTGCCGCAACC
The DNA here is from genome assembly GCA_019090315.1 of Pseudomonadales bacterium. GTDB lineage: Bacteria > Pseudomonadota > Gammaproteobacteria > Pseudomonadales > JAHRWD01 > JAHRWD01. The sequence continues at coordinate 21,830 of JAHRWD010000015.1, read as the reverse complement.
CTGGCCAGCACCGGCACACCCTCCCATTTTGTCCATCCGGCTGAAGCCAGCCATGGCGATCTCGGCATGATCACCAGTAAAGATCTGGTACTGGCGCTGTCAAACTCTGGAACAACCAGTGAACTGATGATGATTGTGCCGCTATTAAAGCGCTCACAAATCCCGATGATCAGTATGACCGGGGATGCGAGTTCACCGCTGGCTCTCACCGCCGATGTACATCTGGATGCTTCTTTTGAAAAGGAAGCCTGTCCACTTGGGCTTGCGCCAACATCAAGTACAACTGTAGCCCTGGCAATTGGCGATGCCATCGCCATTGCACTACTGGAAGCCCGTGGATTTACCGCGGAGGATTTTGCATTTTCCCACCCCGGCGGTCGACTAGGTAAACGACTACTGGTTAAGGTTGCGGAAATTATGCACGCTGGCGATACAATGCCACTGGTAAAATCCGGCACTAGCCTTGGTAAAGCGTTGCTGGAGATGAGCAGCAAAGGCTTAGGCATCACCGGCATTGTCGATGCCACCGGCAAACTGGCCGGTGTATTCACCGATGGTGACCTACGCCGGGCGCTGGATCAGTCACTGGATATTCATGATATCGAGATCGATGAGGTGATGACCAAAAACTGCCGAACTACTACCGCCAATACACTGGCGATTGATGCATTCAATCTGCTCGAAGACCACAAAATCATGGCGCTGTTTGCGGTTGATGAAAACCACAACCCAGTGGGCGCAATACATATGCATGACCTATTTAGATCCGGTGTCATTTAGAGACAATCACCCTTCCCACCATCAAAAAAGGCGTAACCGAAATTGATTGAATACTCAGATGAGATCCGAGAACGCGCAGCCAATATCCGCTTATTGTGCCTTGATGTAGATGGTGTGCTCACTAGTGGCCACCTCCATTATTCGGCGGATGGTGAGCAACTCAAGGTATTCAATAGTCTCGATGGCCACGGCATAAAAATGTTGCAGGCATCCGGTGTTAAGGTTGCCATCATTAGTGGTCGTCGCTCCGATGCGTTGATTCGCCGGGCAGCAGATCTGGGAATCGAACACCTGTATTTAGGTTCAGAGGATAAACTCACCCACGCCCGGCACCTGCTCGATGAACTGGGTCTGGATTTTTCTCAATTTGCCCATGTTGGGGACGATCTACCTGACCTGCCGCTCATTACCCGAGCCACTCTTGGAATCTGCGTCAACAATGCTCACTGGCTGCTCAAGCAAAATTCCGACTGGCAAACCCGCCTATGCGGTGGTGAAGGTGCGGTCAGAGAGGTTTGTGATCTGATAATGGATGCTCAGGGCACACTGGTGAGATCCCATGCCCCATATCTTGCGCTCGACGCATAACTGCTGCTGAGTTTACGGGTGAGATGATGCGACGATACAGCCCAGTTGTTGTTATTTTGTCTATTGCTGCGCTGTCATTGATCATCTATATGGCCAGTCAGATTACATCTGAATCCATCGAACGGCAGTGGTTAGATGAGGTCAAATCGGGGTCCCAATATGTAATGTCCAATACCACCACCATTCAGTACGACGAACTGGGGATCGAACGATTTCGTATGCGCTCAGAACAGATCAGCCAGGTGCAGGATTCCAAAATCGTAGATTTACTTCGACCGGAACTGATACTGCAAAAGAAACAACGACAAACATGGCAAATAAAAGCGGATAGCGGTCAATTGCTGCCCGAAACAGATGAATCGGATGAACAACAATTATTACTTCAGAAAAATGTCGTCATTGACAGGTACAGCCAGAGCAACTCTCAGGATGCGCCTGTGGCTACCATCAATACCTCTGATCTAATGGTTTATACAGACAGCAAGCTCGCACACTCATCCAAAGCGGTTTCAATTCGTTCACAAACTTCCCTCACACATGCCACAGGGCTGGATCTTGATTTTAATCAGGGGGTTGTTAAGCTCAACTCACAGGTCACGACCGTTACCCAACCTACCCCAAAAACTGATATTACCACCAGCCCATAACAAGCCATTCATTGAAAACACTCATCCCCCAACTGAAACACCGCATATCTATCAATTGGTTAGCGCTTTTTCTATCGTTTTTCCTTTTGCTGCCTGCGGTCAATTATGCGGATATGTCAAAATCGGACGCACCGATTGATAAGCTGGAATACCCTATCCATATAGAAGCCGATTCTGCGGTATTCAACGAACAAAAAGGAACCACGGAATACCAGGGTGCGGTTGTTATGCAACAGGGACCGGTTCAAATTGAAGCGGACCGGATAACCATCTCAAATGATGAAAACGGTGTGGTCGAGATGATTGCGATCGGTAATCCTGCTCAATACAAACAGGATAAAACAGAAACCAGTCCGCTGATGAGCGCCAAGGCTGACCGAATTCACTACTACAAAATCGATGAACGGATGGAGCTGGATGGACATGCCGTTTTGAACCGAGACAACCAGTTGTTCAGCGCACCTCACATTGAATATCTAATCGAACAAAATACATTAAAGGCGCACAGTGATCCCAGCGGCAATCAGAACGAGCGTGTACGAATGGTTATCCCGCCTCGATCCCTACAGTAGGTTTATTGATATTGAACTCGACACTAAACATTAGCGACCTGCACAAGCAGTTTAAAAAACGAAAGGTTGTTCAAGGGGTTTCCCTTTCCATCAGCAGCGGTGAAATCGTTGGCCTGTTGGGCCCAAATGGTGCGGGCAAAACCACCTGTTTCTATATGATCGTGGGGTTGATCCAGCAGGACCGGGGGCAGATTACCATCGATGATCTGGATCTCTCATCCTTTCCGATGCATAAGCGGGCACAACATGGCATTGGTTACCTACCCCAGGAAGCCTCGATATTTAAAAGTCTGACAGTCGAGCAAAATATTCTGGCCATTCTCGAGACCCGTAAAAATCTCAACAAACAACAGCGCCTCGAAAGGCTGGATCAGCTGCTCAGAGAGTTCCACATCACCCATATTCGTAAAAGCAAAGGACAGGCGCTATCCGGCGGCGAACGTAGACGGGTAGAGATCGCCCGTGCACTGGCAACCGAACCTTCCTTCATATTACTGGATGAGCCCTTTGCAGGGGTAGATCCTATTTCCGTAGGCGATATCAAACTGATTATTGAAGAGCTTAAAAACCGGGGTATCGGGGTATTAATCACCGATCACAATGTCCGTGAAACCCTCGATATATGCGAAAAAGCCTATATTGTTAATGAAGGCAAAGTGATCGCACAGGGCAGTGCAGAAGATATCATGAACAATGCAGACGTCCGAAAAGTTTATCTCGGCGAGCAGTTCAAGTTGTAAGCGCTATAATCCATATCAACAGATCAAACAATGTTAGGTATCTTCGCAGTAGTTTCGCTGTAGTCGCTTAACAAAAAGAGTTAAAATCAGCCAATGGTATTATCGAAAAGGCATCTTCCAGCTTTATGAAACCCACGCTTCAGCTAAAGTTAGGTCAATCACTGACCATGACACCACAGCTGCAGCAGGCGATCCGCCTACTCCAGCTATCTACCCTCGACCTACAGCAGGAAATTCAGGAAGCACTTGAATCCAACCCTATGCTGGAGGTGAATGATCAGGAAATTGAAACTCCGGTAGATAAACACGAAAACAATACCCAACAGCCCGTCACAGAACAAAACAACTCCAGCAACGAATCCACCGCTGAATCGCTAACCACTGGCGATGATACTGACAACAGCCTGGAAGCTACCGATCAATGGGATGACAAGGTCATTCCTGCGGACCTTGAGGTCGATACCAACTGGGATGATCTATACCAGACCACCTCAACAAACTTGTCTGGGTCAAGCGATTTTAGTGATATCAATTTTGATGAACGAAATAGCGCAGGAGAAACGCTACAGGATCACCTGCTCTGGCAACTGAACCTAACCTTGATGTCCGATACAGATCGTATCATCGCACTGGCGATCATCGACGGCATCAACACCGATGGAATGCTTACACATCCGCTCGAAGAGATTCACTATAGCTTTGAAAAAGAGCTGGATATCGAGCTTGATGAAGTGGTCGCGGTATTGCGTAGAATCCAGCAGTTTGACCCCGTTGGCATCGCCGCACGCAGTCTAAGCGAATGTTTGCTATTACAATTAATGCAACTTCCAGAAGATACCCCCTGGCGCCATGAGGCTGAACTCATCATCAATGGTCACCTTGAATCACTCGCAGTCAGAGACTATGCGACACTCAAGAAAAAGCTAAAGCTGAAAGATGAGTCCCTCAGCCAGGCTATACAATTGATTCAAACATTAAACCCCAAACCCGGAGCCTATCTTTCTGATTCCCGGACCGAATACGTGGTACCGGATGTGTATGTCAGCAAGGTCAACAATCGCTGGAGAGTTGAGCTAAATCCTGATATTGCACCCAAAATACAGATCAACAACCAGTACGCATCGATGGTTCGACGCGCAGACAGTGGAAAAGACAACACCTTTCTCAGGAATAATTTGCAGGAAGCCCGCTGGTTTATTAAAAGCCTGACCAGCCGAAATGAAACATTACTAAAAGTAGCCTCACGTATCGTTGAGATCCAGCAGGGGTTTCTGGATCAGGGTGAAGAAGCGATGAAACCACTGGTGCTTCACGACATCGCAGAGCTGGTAGAGATGCACGAATCCACTATTTCCAGGGTAACCACCCAGAAATATATGCATACACCCCGAGGTATTTTTGAACTCAAATATTTCTTTTCCAGCCATTTGGGTACCGATTCAGGTGGCGAATGCTCCTCTACGGCAATTCGTGCCATCATCAAAAAACTGGTAGTGGCGGAAAACCCGATCAAACCTCTAAGTGATAACAAGATATCCGCTCTTTTAAAGGATCAGGGTATCAATGTTGCACGTAGAACCATAGCCAAGTACCGGGAGTCGATGCAGATCCCTCCCTCTAATGAAAGAAAACAACTACCTCAAAATTAATTTTTTTATAATAATCTCTGTCTAAGGAGACTGTACCATGCAAGTAAATATTAGCGGACACCATGTTGAACTAACCACCGCACTGAAGGACTACGTCAATCAAAAAACCGAACGGCTTGGAAGGCATTTTGACAAGGTTACCAATGTTAATGTCATACTTACCGTCGAAAAACAGCGACAGATGGCCGAAGCCAATATCCACGTTTCAGGCAAAGACCTTTTTGCCAATAGCGAAGACAGTGATATGTACGCTGCCATCGATAAACTGGTCGATAAGCTGGATCGACAACTAATCAAACATAAGGAAAAGACAACCGATCGTGCGCATGGTAACGCGCACTAAACGATCGAAATTACTATTCGTATATACATACAATGGTGGATGCTTGCCCTCATAATGGATCATGCGCAGGCAGCATTCACCGAAATTCAACCCATTCTCCAGAAAATCAGCCACCGCATAAGGCAAACTATTTACGCCTATGAAGATAGATAAAATCCTTACCACGAATCGCACTTTTGTCATTCCAGAAGGTAAAAGTAAAAAAAGGTTGCTTGAAAATGCCTCCCAGCAATTCGCTGGGATGTTTCCTGAGCTCGACAGCACCGACCTGTTTGAAGGGCTGATCGCAAGAGAACGTCTTGGTAGTACGACAATCGGCAACGGCGTTGCAATACCCCACTGCCGAATCCGGCACTGTCGCGAAATATTAGGGATGCTAATCTTGCTTGAGGATGACATCGATTTTGATGCCATTGATGATGAGAATGTAAATTTATTATTTATACTGCTGGTGCCGATGGAATCTACCCACGAACACCTGGAAACCCTGGCTCGACTATCAAATCTTTTTGGTGATGCCGATTATTGCTCACTATTGCGGTCTGCAACCGACTCCGAGGAACTGTTCAAACTAGCAACCAAGTGCCCGGATATCGATAAAATTTCCAGGGGTGTTAGCACCAATTAATATTGCTTAAATCGCCACCGTTTCAATTGCAAAAGCAATAATCAAAGCATACGGATTGAGGTGTGGTCATTCCAGCTAAACGACGGATATACAGTTCTGAAAGTTATAATTCAATAAAGGAGGCCCCAGTATAACTAATGCGCTCGCTACGTTATGCAGAAGTCTCTAACGGTTAACAGGGCCAGGCTAACAAAATGAAACTTGTCATCATAACTGGACGCTCAGGCGCAGGGAAAAGTACCGCACTGCACGTTTTGGAGGACCTTGGCTACTACTCCATTGATAACGTTCCGGCGGAGATGATTCCAGAAATCACCCGCAAAGCCAACGAACAGGGCAACCCTCAGTACGAACATATCGCCGTAATTGTAGATGCGCGTAACGATACCCAGACACTCCAGCAATTCCAAAATATTGTAAAAGAACTTGAGCAGCAAAAAATAGATCTTGAAGTGGTCTATCTGGATGCAGATGATTCGGTACTGCTTCATCGCTTTAGTGAAACTCGCCGCAAACATCCTTTAAGTAATGATCAAACCATATTAACTGAAGCGATAGCTGAAGAACGAGTCCTACTTGAACCATTTCTACAGCGCGCCGATCTCACCATCGATACCGGCTGCTTAACGATCCACCAATTACGAGACCTTATCTCGGCGCGGCTAGCACATAGAAAAGATGGTCACCTGGCACTACTATTCCAGTCTTTCGCATTTAAAAAAGGTATCCCCATTGATGCGGATATGGTTTTTGATGTGCGTTGTTTGCCCAACCCTCATTGGCAGGCATCACTAAAAGCACTCAATGGTCGTGATCAACCGGTCATAGAATACTTAAAGAACCAACCCGATGTTCAGGAGATGTTGCAGGACATACAGGGTCTTCTGGACAAGTGGCTTCCACAGTTTATTGATACCAATCGCGCCTATATCACAGTTGCGATTGGCTGCACCGGGGGCCAGCATCGATCGGTCTATTTCTGCGAGCAGCTCGCCAACCACTTTCGAGACAAGCTCCCCAACGTTTTAGTCCGTCATAGAGAACAGTAATCAGTTCGGATTAATGAGTACCGCTTAAATCCGCTTGCCTGATCGATAACAGAAGCAACCATTAGCCCCCACCTGTAGAATACAGGGCATTTCGTTGTTCACGCTACCCTGATAACTATCACTGATTTGAATAGATTTCGATGCCTAAGAAACAAAAAATAGAACAAAACCAGGCCAGGCTGTTTGAGCTCAATCAGGCACTGGAAAGTGGTACCTTTGCGCCCATCAAAACCATGCTGAATGGGTTACCAGCAGTTGATGTAGCCAGACTACTGGAATCATCCCCACCCAAATTACGAAGCGCGCTCTGGCAATTAATTGAGCCCGGCCTCGAAGGCGATATTCTCCAGTATCTGAGTGATGACCTGCAGGCCTACTACCTGAATCAGATGGATGCAAAGAAGGTAGCCTCCATCACAGAAGGGCTAGAAGCCGACGATATCGCCGATATTCTTCAACAACTTCCAGACACAGTTATCCATCAGGTGTTACATGCGATGGATGAACAGGACCGGCATCGTGTCGAACGGGTGCTCTCCTATCCGGAGGATACCGCTGGCCGCCTGATGGACACCAGCACCATCACGGTCCGACCACGATTTACCCTTGATGTGGTATTGCGCTATCTTCGCAGACACGAAGAGCTACCGGAAATGACCGACAACATCATTGTGGTAAACAGTAAAGATCAGTTTGTCGGTATCCTGCCGCTGGCAAAAATACTGGTCAGCGATCCCTCTGTCACCGTACGTGAAACCATGTTGACCGATGTTGAGCCTATCCAGGCCACCATGACCGATCAGGAGGTCTCCAACCTTTTCGAACGACATGACTGGGTCTCTGCTCCGGTCGTAGACGAAACGGGGGTTTTGGTAGGTCGTATCACCATTGATGATGTAGTTGATGTGATTCTGGAGGACGCCAGCCACTCGATTTTGAGCATGGCGGGACTCGATGAGGATGAAGATGCCTTCGCGCCGGTGAAGGTTACCGCCAGCAATCGTCTGCCGTGGCTTGGCGCCAACCTGATCACCAACCTGCTTGCCGCCGGTGTGATTTCACTGTTTACCGATGCGATCGAACAGGTTGTGGCGCTTGCTGTACTGATGCCGATTGTTGCCAGTATGGGTGGTGTATCCGGCAGCCAGACGTTAACCCTGGTAATCCGCGGTATCGCACTCGGTCAAATTGGTTCAGCCAATGCCCTGTGGTTGGTGAAACGGGAATTGGCGGTAGGCCTGATCAACGGCCTGGTATGGGCGACTGTATTGGGGGCTTTTGCAGTCTTCTTTTTTGATGACATGGCGCTGGGCTGGATCATTGGCGCAGCCATGATTCTAAATTTGATTGCGGCGCCGCTGGCGGGTGCACTGTTACCTTTATTCCTGGAAAAAATGCATATAGATCCGGCCCTCGCAGGTACCGTAGTACTCACCACTATTACCGATATCGTGGGTTTTGTATCCTTTTTAGGCCTGGCAACATTGGTATATCTATAGCGTAACTAACTGCCACATTCTAAGCATAGGTTAGCGAACCGCTACTAGGAAAACCGTTGATGCTCCGCTACAGGAAGATCAGCACGATGCTGGCTTACCAAATCCAGATCAATCTCCGCAACAATCACCGTGGGCTCATCGCCCGCCTGAGCAATCACTTTCCCCCATGGATCAATAATCATGCTGCGCCCCCAGGTTCTTCGGTTTGGGCCATGGGAGCCACATTGATTGCTCGCAAGCACATAACTTAAATTTTCAATCGCCCTCGCCCGTAACAAAGGCTCCCAATGTGCCTCGCCAGTGGTTGCTGTAAATGCTGAAGGCACCGTAATGAGTTGAGCGCCTTTATTGAACAATATCCGATACAGCTCCGGAAATCGAAGGTCATAACAGACTGACATACCGATTTTGCCGAGGGGTGTGTCGGCGGCAACGGGTTGGTCCCCCGGCTCAAATGTATCGGATTCGCGATAGCTGCCATGACCATCAGCGATATTCGCATCGAACAGATGTATTTTGTCATAACGAGCCATCTCCTCTCCACGATCATCATAGAGAAAACTGGCCGCCCTAACCCGTTGCTCCTTAGCATCTAGACTCGTATCAACTGTAGCTACCGGCAAGGTTCCAGCAACCAGAAAAATCTGATTCAATTTTGCCTGCCGACTAAGAAATGCACGAATGACCGGTTGATCAGAAGCTTCTATTACACCGGTTTTATACATTTGACTGGTATTAAAAACAGCGAAGTTTTCTGGCAATACGACTAATGCTGCGCCTTGCTGTTTCGCCTGTTTGATCAGTTGTTCAGCGTTGTCAAGATTCTCACTGAGCAGACGACCGCTGTTCATCTGAACGATTGCCGCTTTGTATTTCCTCACGGTATTCCTCATATAATTTCATCGCTTTTTCATTCGGTTCCGTTTCAAATATTTCATCCAGTTCCAGCTTCGGATCTTCGATACTTCCGATGACCCGATAGCTTGCGCTGCTGAATAGATTGATCGAACTCTCAAACAACTTACTGACAACAAAAACAGCTACGCCAGTCGTTAACCCACCAATGAATCCAGCGTACCATGGCAGGTTTTTACTCAATGGAAGTGTCACTACCATATTCATATCCAGTTGATCTGTATCGATATGATACAGGCCGGATAGTTCGAAATTTGCCGTAACACCTTTGACTTTGATCACATCTTTTATCAAAAGCAGATCACCACGATGTATCAAACCGCCGGTAATACTTTTGTAAAATGTAGTCTGACCATCCAGTTCGACAAAATTTGAACTGAGCCGACGCAGCAAGCCATGAAAATTAAATATATTGGTGAACCCTAGTGCGCTACCGCCATCACCTGAAGTAAAACTACCATTCCTGGCTTCAATATCAATCTCACCGTTGGTTCGTGATGTCGAAAGTTGATCGGGGCGGCCATTTAGTTTTAGGTTCACCTTAAAGGAACCACTTTCACTGGACAGGGTTGGCTTCATACCCCAGGATGTCATTACGTTGGATATATCAATAACACGTCCATTTAATTGCAGGTCTGTCGTTGATCCGGCATCACCAATCAACCAGTTTATGCGCGTATCATCAAGGTTCAGATCCGGTGATTTTATCGAACCCTGAGAAAGGTGGGCACCATCCGCATCACTACGTAAAACCCATTTCCAGCTGCCCGTATCATTACTGTTCCAGAACACATTTTTTGCATAGAAATCGATAGCCGGGAGTGTTCGCGGGTCAATATTTTTCAGCATTTCCTGATTATTTTCAGGGCGATCCTCGGTGTTAATATAGAGCTCAGAAAGGTTAATCGTTATCGGGCGATCCGGGTCAAAATACCAATAGGTTTCACCACTAACCAGATGGCTCTGATGCTCAAGCCGAACACCCAATTCATCAACACTAAGGTTCAGGCTACTGGCTTTAAATTCCAGATCGCCATATCTAAGATCAGCGACATCCAGATTTAATCGGTTAACCGGAAAATTATCCTTCCCGTAATTCATGGGTTTTGAATCCGTCATTGCTGTTGGTTTCATTTCAACCCGGGAATCCACGATCCAGTTGAGCCATGGCTCCAGATCAAATTTTTCCAACTTTCCTTCTACAGAAAATCCCGGTAATTCTATAGGCTCAAACCGTAACTGATTTGCCACACCCTGCCCCAGCAATAAGCTACCCCGCGGCGCTTCACCGTTGGAAATTTGCATATTAAAGTTAATATTGTCATCCAGTGAAAAATCGAGATGCAGCGGCAATTTATCCAGCAACATAGAAAAACGGAAGGGCCTTTTCTGTTCTACGGTTTTATTGAGAGGAGCAGGATAACGACTGGATACACCTACAAGATCACTGGAGACCTGTAGAAGAGGTGGAGAACGTTTATCGTAATAGAGATCCAGGAATGCTTTGTATCGGGTTTCACCCTCAAGAAGAGGCCACTGGGACAGGTCATACCAATGATCTATAGCGTCGAGATTCAGCAAACCTGAAATCTGAATAGAGGTCAGTGAAGGGTTTCCAGTCGGTCCAGTCGTATCGATCAAACCCTTAACAGGTTCACCCAGGAAATTGGCTAATAATTGTCTGGATGTGATCCCAGTTTTACTGGAAAAAATAACATTGCCATCAACCTGTTTAAATTCAACCCCATAGTCAGGCAAACGAATATCATTGTGATAGGTTTTTAGATCAACTTCGTAATCAATATTTACCGAATTTTTTTTAATAGGTATTGCCAAATTAAGACCGACTGAAACCTTTCCTGAAACTTCTAACTGTCCGAGCAGATCAGGACTGAGATCAAATATCGGAGTTTTTTTAAGATAGCCTATAGCTTTTACTCCCTCTTCCTGGACCTCTCCCTGTATTTCCAACAAATAGCTTCCATCAACAGCTTCCCCTGTGATCAACACATTATCCAGATCTATACCATCTGTTTTGGCACTGGATGCTTCGATCAATAGTTCATCATCATTTACCCATACGGTACCACTAATTTCATGCAGGCTTGGCCAGTCGGGGTGATAGGTCATATCGAGATCCAGCACATCAAAAACCAGTTGAAGGTTCTGGCTATCCTTTGTAGCTCTCTTCTGGATAGACCCCTGGTACAACACCGCACCTTCTTCGATAGAACCGGATGTCAGGTTGTTGTCCAGCCAATCCATCAAACTTCCGACCTGTGGATGGTTGCTAAGATATTCCGCCCTCACATCAAGTGTGCCTTTATACAGTCCAACCAATACCGAAAGCTCAGGCTCCTGCTTTCCATAGGGTATCTGAATCTGAATTTTTCCACTGGCGCTAACATGTTCCCCGTCAAGGCGAAGCAATCCTGAACGAACCAGTACACCCCACTCTTCTATCGACCATATAATTTCGCCCTGTGCGGATTTATATGACCATTTATTGTCGAACAACTTCGGGAAATAGAGGCCAAATGGTTGAGCATCAAGCGACACCAGAAATGTCCCATCCTGCAAAGCCATATATCCATCTAGCTGCTCTACGCCAGGTCCACCACGCCAGGGGGCCAATGCCATGTCATCTAAAGTGATCAATGCGCTGTAGTGTATTTCCCCTTCTTCACCGATCCTGACTTCAATGCGAGGGGTACGTAGCACACCTTTTGGATCGATATTTTTCAGTACGTTAGAAATGGCATGTTCCGCGCCCATTACTGTTTGAACAAGTTTGGCTATCGGCTCCACTTCCAGCAATTCAGCATCCGCTTTCACTACATACTGCTCGCCCTGTTGCTCAATCTTTATCGCCCAGGGCTGTAGTTCCCAGCTCAGATCGTTGATAGTAAACCTGAGATCACTCACACCAATTCTATTGGCAGTGGTGTTGGGCAAAACTTCCGCGAGCGGGTCCGATCTCGATTCCAGATATTCACTCCAATGTAAGTTCAACGCAGTATCTGTTACCAATATCTGTGACGCGTGGTGGGTCTGAATTTCGATTTCGGGAAAAGAGATCTGGGAGTTGAGTTTTGTAATTTGGCTGGACTCGATATCCAGCCAGAACTTCCCCGCTACGGTTGCGGCTTTGACAGGAATTGAATCCGAATAGTCCTTTAACCATGGTATATCAGAAAAAACGAGCTGTGTTTCGGGAACCTCTATATAGATTCGACCGGTCACATCTTCATTTTTTTCAAGGTTAAAAATAAATCGGAACTCTTCATACTCTTCGCTTATGTTTTTTTTGTCCAGCCCATCTATATCTGGATCATTTTGGGTAAGGCGAAAGCTTGTCTGAAGTTTTTGTCTAAAGAGTGTTTCTTTGCGTAGAATTGCGGCATCCAGTAATCGATAAACATGTCCATCGACTGAAAGCTGAATGATGCCGCCGGTAATATCTATCGATTCAACAGATGAAAAATAGGAAACAATCTGTTTAAGATCAATTTGAGTAGCATCGTTATCGGATGGTTCTAGCTGAAGTTCGATGCTCCACTGCTGAGCAGAGATACGTGAAAAGACCATTTTCTGCTGCACAAGGCTCGATGCAACATTCAGCCTTAACTCGGCATCGCTTAGCACCAAAGCACTTACAGGCGAAGAACCCGACATCCCAAGTTTCATATCAGTGACATGAAGAATCGGATCTAACCCATCCCAATCACCCGTGAGTCCGCCGATTGAAAGCTCCACATCCAGCTGCGTGGACAGGTTTGACTCAATCAATTCCCGCGCGCTGGATAGTTGCCCAAAAGAAAGCCGCAGAACACTGACCAGCAAGGCAAAAACAATCAGGCTAAATAGACCGACGCGGACAATAAATCCCGTGATCCGTTTTATAACTCGGCCTGGACTGCTCATTTAACTAATTGCCATACTTTGCTGGATAACACATGCCTATTTCACTGATCACCTTCACCGCTAATTCGATCGGCGACAATTCAACCTCTCTACAAACAGCGTATCCCAACCGATTCGAGCAGCCCGGCTGTTTCATTTAGGGGTAATCCTACCACACCGGAATAACTACCTTTGATATGAGAAACAAAAATCGAGCCTAACCCTTGAATGGCATAACCACCGGCTTTATCAGCGGGTTCCCCACTAGCCCAATAGGCGTTGATTTCAGACTCTCTCAATACTCTAAACGCTACTTCAGTATCACTTGATACGGTTTCAATTCCAGCTTCAGTCAACATAGTCACAGCCGTTATAACTCGGTGAATAGACCCGGACAAAAGCCGCAACATCGCCAAACCCTGTTGCTCGGAATCGGGTTTACCAAGAATTTCACCATCTGCTACCACAATCGTATCGGCCGCTAACACCGGAAGCGTTACAGGCGCTAATCCATCGGCAATACGAAAACCCTCTTTTGCCTTTTCTATCGACATCCGAGCTACATATTGCTTTGGGCCTTCTCCAGCAAAAGGTGTTTCGTCAATAGAGAATCGAAGCACCTCAAACCTGACCCCTATTTGAGTCAACAATTCGGCCCGCCTGGGCGAGCTGGATGCAAGATAGATCGATGCGGTTTCGGATTGCACGTGTATGGTTACTCGATGCGGTATCTGCGCCGTAAACCACGCAGCAAACTAAAGATCAATGGCCACAACATAGCACTGGTAAATACCGGTAGAAAAACAAGGAAACTAAAGGATGCGTTTCCGGATATATCCTGAATAGTAATGTCTATTACTTCATAAATGACGATTGCCATACCTACAAGAAGTGTTTGCTGAACCCGGGAAAACATTCGGAATTGTTGATGCAGGCTAAGCGCAAAAAAAGCAGACAAGGCGAAGGTGATGGCGTGCTGGCCCAACAAACCTCCTTCAATAAAATCGACCAACAACCCGGTAAACCATGCGAACACCAGCCCGTAACGTTCTGGCAATGCAATCACCCAATACAGCAATACCAGCAATACCCATTCCGGCCGCCATAGATCGAGAGTGGCTGACAGTGGGATAGTCGCTAAAATAAATGCAGCTAAAAAACTCAACACAACAAATGAACGTCCGTTTGATTTACCCTCCATTGGACGCTGACTCTTCTTCTGCGGTTATAATTTTTTCATCTACTTCTGACTCAGATTCAGTTGTCGAATCTGATGAAAATACCAGTAGAAAATGTTGAATTTTACGCAATGGAGCAATTGGATTTGCCTTAATTTTAGCAAAAGACCTACCGGGGTCATGCTCTACTGCGCTAATAAACGCAACCGGATATCCGGATGGAAATCGCTGCCCTAAACCAGAAGTTACAAGCAGATCTCCGACCTGAACATCGGCGGTATCGGGTATATACAATAATTCCAGCTCACTGGTATGGTCAGTGCCCCTCAGAATAGCGCGAAGTCCATTTCGATTGACCAGAACCGGCACCGAATGTTGATTATCGGTAATCAGTAGGGCTCGGCTAGAAAAACGGCCGACTTCAATAATCTGCCCAACGAGACCCTCCGCATCAATAACCGGCTGACCCACAAACACCCCATCGTTTTCACCTTTGCCGAGTACAATTTGATGATCTGCAGAATCCGGAGCCACACCTACCAGTTCGGCTGCGATCACTCGCTGATCCAGTAGCGCGGATGAATCCAGCAGCTCCCTCAGACGTGTATTTTCAGCCGACAGCGCTGCCAGTCGTTGCGCCTTATGTTGCAAGATCAACGCCTGGGCTTTAAGGGCCTCATTTTCAAGCCGGAGTGTTTGTTTACCGGTAAAAAAATCATCGATCCGATCACCAAGATTTACAAAGGTTCTTGATATTTGATAAACCGGTGTGGAGATCATCGTAGATGATGAGCGAATGCCATCAAGGTAACTAAAACGGGCGTCCATGAACATCAATACCACAGACAGTACCGCCAGAAGAAACAGACGAGCCTTCAGAAGGGGCGGGCTTAAAAAAATCGATTTGATAGTGTCTGCTCCACAGGCTGACGGCTAATCCGCCGTTTTAGAGCTTTCAGCCAAATCATTGTGCATTGCTGCCCAAATAGTAAAAAACCTATTCGGTCGCCAAAAGGTCAAATGCCTGCTTATCGAGCAACTCAAGTACTTTTCCACCACCACGAGCCACACAGGTGAGCGGATCATCTGCTACCAAAACAGGCAAACCGGTCTCTTCACTGATGAGACGATCCAGCCCTTTCAATAATGCTCCACCACCAGTCAGCACCATACCGCGTTCGGCAATATCAGAAGCAAGCTCCGGAGGAGATTGCTCAAGTGCACTTTTTACCGCCTGGGTAATTTTCGATAGCGGTTCCTGTAATGCTTCAAGAATTTCATTGCTATCCAGAGTAAAACTACGGGGCACGCCCTCCGCCAGATTACGGCCTCGAACATCAATCTCCCTCAGCTCACCATCCGGGAATGCGGTACCAATCTCCTGTTTAATCCGTTCAGCAGTTGCATCACCAATCAGGCTGCCATAATTTCTTCGCACATAGCTGATAATCGATTCATCAAATCGGTCACCGCCCACGCGCACTGAATCGGAATAGACAATACCGCTAAGAGAGATAATTGCGATCTCGGTGGTACCACCACCGATATCTACAACCATTGAACCGCTTGCCTCCTCTACCGGTAGACCGGCTCCCACCGCTGCAGCCATTGGTTCCTCAATCAGTCGCACTTCCCGCGCACCGGCACTTACTACCGATTCACGAATCGCACGTCGTTCGACCTGGGTGGATTGGCACGGTATGCAAACAAGCACTCGAGGGCTTGGACGAATAAAGCTGTTTTCATGCACTTTGCCAATAAAGTGCTGAAGCATTTTTTCAGTCACCTGGAAATCTGCAATCACACCATCTTTGAGAGGCCGTATAGCCGTCACATTTCCTGGCGTACGACCCAGCATTCTCTTGGCGGAGCTACCTACTGCAGTTACGGTTTTCTGGCCATTTTTTATGCGTATGGCCACTACCGATGGTTCATCCAGAACAATCCCTTCCTGGGGGATATAGATAAGTGTATTCGCCGTCCCCAAATCAATTGAAAGATCGTTGGAGAACATGCCTCGTAATTTTTTAAACATTCAATTTCGGTGCCCTGCACCGCCCATCAAGAAATCGTGTCAATGGTCTCATTCTAGTACCCATCAACGCGCTTATTTATAAATAGTAAAGAAAAACCGTTAATTCGTTGAAAAAAATAGCTTTTTTTAGTTAATTTGGGACTGTATCAGCGGCAGGGATTCAGAGCAAGCGCTAAATATGGTAAGTTTGCGCACTGTTTACCCCCATAGCTGAGGGTGAGAGTTGAATCCTTTCCAGCGGAGAAGTTTTGATGTCGATAGACAGCAAAGAAATTGAAAAAGTAGCCGTTTTATCCAGACTAAAATTTGACCAAAAGCAACTGAACGAGGTGACTGAACGACTTACCTCGGTTCTCGATTTTATCGACCAATTGCACCAGGCAGATACCCAGGGCATCCAGCCAATGGCTCATCCGATGGATGCAGTGCAGCGCCTTCGTGCAGACAAGGTCACAGAAACCAATCAGCGGGACAAATACCAGAAGGTTGCCCCCTCTACCGAAAACGGCCTTTATCTTGTACCGAAGGTTATTGAGTAGGCTGTGCTTTCTGCATACGTTCAAAACCTCATATCCAGTAGTTAACCAGTAGCACAATAGCCAGGCAGTATTATTTCCATGCATAACAAAACTCTCTCAGAGATATCCAGTGGACTCAAAAATGGTGACTTCAGTAGTCAGGAGATCACTCGGCATTTCCTCGATCGAATCAACCGGCTTGACCCTGAACTCAATAGCTTCATCACTGTAACCGAAGATCAAGCGCTTGCGCAGGCGATACAAGCTGACAAAATGATTGCAGCGGGCGAGCAGCAAGCGCTACTGGGCGTACCCTTTGCCCACAAAGATATTTTTTGCACAGAGGACATACTGACGACCTCCGGTTCGAAGATGCTCGCAAATTTTGTTTCGCCCTATGATTCAACCGTAGCTGCAAACTTAAAACTGGCCGGCGCAGTGACCCTGGGCAAAACCAATATGGATGAGTTCGCGATGGGCTCATCCAATGAAACCAGTTACTTCGGCGCAGTGAAAAACCCCTGGGATACAAACCGGGTACCCGGCGGCTCTTCCGGCGGCTCCGCAGCTGCGGTTGCAGCGCGTTTAACACCCGCCGCAACCGCAACCGATACAGGCGGTTCTATTCGACAGCCCGCCTCACTGTGCGGTGTAACAGGCCTCAAACCTACCTATGGACGTGTATCGCGCTGGGGCATGATCGCCTTTGCATCCAGCCTGGATCAGGCAGGGCCGATCACCCAAACAGCGGAAGATGCTGCGCTGATGCTCAACGCGATGGCGGGCTTTGACCCAAAGGACTCCACAAGCGTGGATCAGCCAGTGCCAGATTACCGGGCAAATCTTAATGATTCACTGGACGGCCTTAAAATCGGGCTGCCTAAGGAATTTTTCGCATCAGGCCTTGATCCGAAACTGGAAAAAACTATCCAGCAGGCTATCTCGGAATATGAACGGCTTGGCGCAATCATCAAAGAGGTCAGCCTGCCAAACAGCGCCCTATCGGTTCCGGTTTACTACGTGATTGCACCGGCGGAATGCTCCACCAACCTATCTCGCTTCGATGGTGTCCGTTATGGTTATCGTTGTGCTGACCCTGTCGATCTTGAAGATATGTACACCAGAACCCGCACCGAAGGGTTTGGCGATGAGGTCAAAAGACGCATACTGATCGGCACTTATGTATTGTCATCGGGTTTTTATGACGCCTACTATCTAAAAGCGCAGCAGGCCCGGCGCTTGATCAAACAAGATTTCGTCAACGCCTTTAAAGAGGTAGACCTATTGATGGGGCCAACCTCCCCCTCCCCCGCTTTCAAACTGGGTGAAAAAACCGCTGATCCGCTGACCATGTATCTTGAAGATATCTACACCATCGGCACTAACCTTGCCGGCCTTCCGGGAATATCGATACCCGCCGGCCAACTCGATGGTTTGCCGGTTGGTCTGCAAATTATCGGCAACTACTTTGATGAGTCAAAACTGTTAAATGCGGCTCACCAGTATCAACAGGTGACCGATTGGCACAAAACGACACCAATCGATTAACACCAGCGCTATCGACGCACTAGCAACACGCTAACTAAACGATCACCAGAACAGGTCATAAAACAAGATGCAATGGGAAACCGTAATCGGGCTTGAAATACATGCCCAGCTGGCAACCGAATCAAAAATATTCTCCGGCTCCAGCACCACCTTCGGAGCTGAGTGCAATACCCAGGCAAGCCCTGTTGATTTAGCCCTGCCGGGAGTGCTTCCGGTATTCAATGAAGAAGCGCTTAGACTCGCGGTTATATTTGGCCTCGGTATTGGTGCAGAAGTTCATAAACGATCAGTATTCGACCGAAAGAACTACTTCTACCCTGATCTACCCAAGGGATATCAAATCAGCCAGCTACACCATCCTATTGTGGGTGAAGGCCATATCGATATCACCCTTGGCGACGGCGCAGTCAAGCGCATTGGTGTAACCCGCGCTCACCTGGAAGAAGACGCCGGGAAATCACTCCACGAAGATTTTCAAGGCTCGACCGGAATTGACCTTAATCGTGCCGGCACCCCGCTGCTGGAAATTGTTTCTGAACCCGATCTGCGTTCAGCTGAAGAAGCGGTTGCCTACCTCAAAAAAGTTCACACACTGATCCGCTATCTGGGCATATCCGACGGCAACATGGCGGAAGGCTCCATGCGTTGCGATATCAACATATCCATGCGTCCGATGGGCCAGGATACGCTTGGCATCCGAGCCGAAATCAAAAATGTTAACTCGTTCCGTTTTGTAGAAAAAGCCATTGCCTACGAAATAGAACGGCAGGTCGACATTCTCGAAGATGGTGGCAGCATTGTTCAGGAAACCCGTCTGTATGATGCGGATCTGGATGAAACACGTTCCATGCGAAGCAAAGAGGTGGCCATGGATTACCGCTACTTCCCGGAACCGGATCTGCTGCCCATCATTATCGATGATGAATATATTGAAGCATTACGGGCGAACCTGCCGGAACTTCCTGACCAGAAAAAGCAGCGTTTTTCAGAGCAATACAGCCTTAGTTCGACTGATGCAGAACAACTCTCCGGCAGTTTAGCGCTAGGTGATTACTTTGAAGAAGTGGCTAAAATTTCCGGCAATGCGAAGCTATCAGCAAACTGGATCATGGTCGAGCTAAATGGCCAACTCAACAAAAATGAACTGGATATCAGCGGTTCACCGGTAAGCGCACAACAGCTCGGTGAACTGGTACAGCGCATTCAGGACAACACCATCTCTGGCAAAATCGCCAAAACCGTATTCCAGGAGATCTGGAACGGAAATGGCAGCGCTGACGAAATTATCGAATCCCAGGGTTTAAAACAGGTTACCGATAGCGGGGCGATTGAGGCATTGGTAGACGAAGTGATTGCAGCAAACCCGTCACAGGTTGAACAATTCAAAGCAGGAAAGGAAAAAATGCTTGGCTTTTTTGTTGGTCAAATTATGAAAGCGTCGAAGGGCAAAGCAAACCCTGCCCAGGTGAATGAGATGCTCAGGGAAAAACTAAAAAACTGAGTTTTTTATGCCCTGTGGTAAAAAACACATAATCTGGACCGACATCCTGTCGGTCCAGATTGGACAAATTTTGATACTAGGAACCAGCCAATCACAGGATCAATCAGTTAACCCCGCGACAATAGATCCTTCGCTATCGCAACAACCTGCATCTCATCAGTACCCGCATAAATCTGCAGGATTTTGGCATCACGCATAAGCTGCTCCACACGCATCTCGCGCATATAACCTGCACCACCAAACACTTGTACCGCTTCAGTCGTGACCTCCATAGCAGCCTGCGCCGCATACAATTTCATTGCTGAAGCCTGGGCCAGGGTAAAATCTTCTCCCGCAGCACGGGTTTCAAGGTAACGAAATACCATGTTTTCTATATTCAGTCTTGCAACTTCCATCTTCGCCAACTTGAGCTGAATCAGCTGGTAGCTACCAATAGGCTGTCCAAACTGGACTCGGGTTTTGGCATACTCGACCGATAACTCCAGTGCCCGTTCGACCAGCCCCAATGCCATTGCCGCAACACCGGAACGCTCCGCGCTGAAGGTAGATTTTGCGCCGGAACGCCCGTAGCCATCTTCACTTTCACCCATCAGACGATCGTGTCCAACAGCAACATCGGAGAGAAATAACTCACCGGTTGGAGAAGAGCCAATACCCATCTTTTTAAACGGTGCGCTTTGCTCAAGACCAGGCATACCGGTATCCAGAATGAAGGAGACCAGCTTGCGGTCTTTCGCAGCCACGCCCTCTTCCTCCAGCTTACAGATAAATATGATGGTATCGGCATAGGGGCCGTTGGTAATAAAGGTTTTGTTACCGTTGAGAATATAGCCACCTTTACCATCACGCTTCGCGGTCGATTTCATCGATCCAAAGGCATCTGAGCCGGAATTGGGTTCGGTAATGGCCCAGGCACCAACCTTTTTGAGGGTCAGTAGGTCACGTGCATATTTTTTCTTTTGAGCCAGGGAACCTTTCGACATGATCGCACCACCGGTCAAACCCACCGATACGCCCATCGCAGTGATCAAACCCTGACAATGCCGGCTGATCTCGATAATAGGCAGCAGCTCCATACCGGCGGCATTGATCGCCTCCTCCGTTACAGGGCCTTCTACTTTTTTGGCTTCCGATTCTGCGGCCACTTTTTCGCCGCGAGCAATCGCCTCCTCCCGTGCGATTTTTTTGTCAAATGACGCACCTGCCATCTCATCCATTCCAAAGGTCTTGAACATCTTGCGTAACACCTCATAGGGTGGCAGGCCATTGTATTCAAGATCATCAACAATTGGCGCGATCTCTTTCTCTACAAAATCGCGCATCATGTCCCGAATCATTATCTGCTGTTCAGTCCAACCAATCATATTATTGCTCCAGTGGGGATTTACGGGTCATCTCAAATGGGTACTTTCAGCCTTAACAGGCCAGGAGTTTGGGTCTACTTTTAAAAAATTGACCGCACCCAGTCCGAGGTAAAACCCAGTATCTGACGATATAAAAAGGATAACAACAGGAAGACCCATCCGGCCACAAAAAGTGCAGATAAAATCCAGAAAAAATGACGTAGATATAGCAGGGAGGGAGAAACTGATCTGTTTGAGGCAGTTCAGGTACGGGAGGTAACCTGACGCTATTGTCACTGCGGTTGAGGAAAAATGGAGCGGGAAACGAGACTCGAACTCGCGACCCCAACCTTGGCAAGGTTGTGCTCTACCAACTGAGCTATTCCCGCTCTTT